>JAGWXN010000077.1 GCA_018969885.1 Betaproteobacteria bacterium
AATCGCATCGTATGCGCTGCGCCTGTGGCGAACCTCACGCAGGCCGTCGCCGAGCCCTCGGTAGCCTCGCTGCCCTGGGCGGGCTGTCGCTCGCTTCAGGCTGCGCCACCCTGGCCACAGGCGGCGCTGCTCCACCGCGTATCGACGTTCATCACCATATCGTGCCGCCCGCCTGGCTTGAGTCGCTTCGGCGCGCCAAACTCGATTCGCCGCCGGTTGTGAAGTGGACCGTTCAACAGTCGCTTGAGGACATGGACCGCGGGGGGGTCACCACATCCATGACCTCGCCTACGCTTCCTGCCGTGAGCTTTCTGCCCGCCGCTGAAGCCGCGCGCGTGGCACGCGAATCCAACGAATGGACCCGCAAGCTCGTGGACAGTTCGAATGGACGGTTCCGCATGTTCGCGCTGTTACCCATGCCGCATGTTGATGAGACGCTGCGCGAAATCGCCTATGCGCTCGATGTGCTCAAAGCGGACGGCGTCGCGTTCATGACCAGCTACCAGGGGCGTTATCTGGGCGACAAGGCGTTCGCACCCGTGATGGATGAACTGCATCGGCGAAAGGTCACCGCCTACACGCATCCCGACAACCCGGCCTGCTGCGAGAACGTGGCGAGCGGCGTGCCGCCGGTCATCATCGAATACGGCACCGACACCACGCGCACCATTGCGAGTCTCATTTTTTCAGGCACGGCGCAGCGCTGTCCGGACATCAATTTCATCTTCTCGCACGCGGGCGGCACCATCGCAGCGCTCACCGACCGGTTCCTGGTTCAGATCGTGTCCATGCCCAACTACAAGCAGCGCGGCTTCACCAGCGAGCGGGTGCTGAAGGAGCTTCGCAGCTTCTATTACGACACCGCGCAAACCTCAAACCCCATGGCGATGGCTGCACTCACGCGGCTGGTTCCGGTCACCCAGATCGTATTCGGCAGCGATTACCCCTACCGTCGCGCCGACGAGCACGTGGCCGGGCTCGCACAGATCTTCAATGATGATGAACGGCGAGCCATCGATTCGGGTAATGCGCATCGCATCATGCCGCAGCTCGCGCAGATTCAGGTCACGCGCAGCTGAACCCGCCAGGGCCGCGGGCAGTCCGCTCGCGGCCAGGACCGCCTTTCAATCGCCTGCCTGCCATCATGAAAACCGCTCCTCCCCGCATGCCCACCTGGTTCATTCCTCATGGCGGCGGTCCCTGCTTCTTCATGGACTGGGATCCACCACACGAATGGGACCGGATGGGCGCGTTTCTGCGCAGTATCGGCGAGCGTCTTCCTGCCCGCCCGAGCGCCATTGTCATGATCTCGGCGCACTGGCTGTCATCGGATGTGGCGGTCGCGGCAGTGCAAAGTCCCGAGATGATCTTCGATTACTACGGCTTTCCACCGCACACCTACCAGCTGCGGTACCCGGCGCCTGGCGACCCGGCGCTTGCCGCACGGATTCAGTCGCTGCTCAACTCCGCTGCCATCCCTTGCCACGCCGATTCCGGGCGCGGCTTTGACCATGGCGTGTTCGTTCCGCTTCTTCTGATGTTCCCCGAGGCGGATATTCCGGTCATTCCGGTGTCGCTTCTGCAATCGCTCGACCCGGCGGCCCATCTGGCCATGGGCCGCGCGCTTGCACCGCTTCGCGATGAAGGCGTCCTGATCGTGGGAAGTGGCATGAGCTTTCACAACATGCGCGGCTATCGCGACCCGCGCTTTGCGCCCATCTCCGACCGCTTTGACGAGTGGCTGATCAGCGCGGTGGAGTCAGCTCCCGGTGAGCGCGAGCGTGCCCTCTCCCAATGGGATCAGGCACCGGAGGCGCGGCACTGTCACCCACCGCGCGCCGAAGAGCACCTGCTGCCGCTCATGGTGGCGGCCGGCGCCGCGCAGGGCGAGGCCGGCCGTTGCGTGTTCAGCGACCGCGTCATGCAGACCACGGTCTCGGCGTTTCGCTTCGGCTGAATGTAAAGCGACTATTTCTTCGTAAAAAGCGGGAGAAACCGCGCGGCCACATCGGGACTCTGCTTGGCTGCGGCGGCCCACGCCACTTCATAGGCGCGCTCGCGGAAGGCGCGCGCCGTGGCCTCGTCGAACCGAATGGTCTGAATGCCTGCCTTGGTCTGACGATCAGACTCTTCCGCCGCGTACTGATCCCAGTAGGTATTGCCCGCTTCAAACTCGATGATGCTGCGCGTGAGCAGCGCGCGCTGGGCCGGGTTCAGCCTGTTCCAGGATTGCAGATTCATGATGATTGAAACCTCTGCATCGTAAAACGCCGGCTCAACGCGGAATTTGGTCTTCTCGTGCCACGCAAGATCAAAAATGCCGCCGATGGGCCAGCCATAGCCATCGACCACCCCGCGTTCAAGCGCGGTGTAAACCTCGCCCGGCGCCGTGGTGATCACCGTGGCGCCGAGCGCCTGAAAAAAGTCACGGTATACAGGCGTGATGCGAATCTTGAGCCCGGTGAGATCGGGCTTCTCGATTCGCTTGGTGAGATAGATATGAAACGGCTGATTCTCAACGAAACGGCCCAGATACTGCATGCCGCCCTTCTCGTTCCACACCGCGTTGATCGCCTCGAACGCGCCGTTTTTGCGCTGCTCAGCGATGGGCATCTGGGTGAGCTTTAGAAAATCAGACTCCACCATCACATTGGTGTAGAACGCGCCGGTGTTGAGCGCGAGGTCAATCACCCCCGAACGCACCGACTTGCCCACCTCAAACGTGGGGATCGCCTTCGGCCCGCCAATGAAGTTGATCTGAAGCTGCCCCTTGCCCTCGGCATTGACCTTGGCCGCCCAGTCGAGCAGGCGCTTCACATACATCGAGTTCTCGGCAAAGCCGGTGCCGAGTTTCAGGGTGACCTCCTGCGCCAGCGCGAGGCCCGAAGCGGCCGACAAGCCAAGCGCGAGCGCCGCGGCGCGCAGCCATGCGTGCGTGTTCATGGTGTGATGCCTCCTGAGCGGAATGATTGTTCTGAATGCCTTTTGACAGTTTGGAAGGCGGATGAACGACTGTCAACGCATCCGCGGCGAGCCATCGCCCCTGCCGCGCCTGCGAACCCTCGTTTCGCCGCCTCGGACTGCGCGCTTTTCACTCCTTGTGGATCAGGTTACAGTCGGACGTCGCCTCCGGAGCCCCCCATGTCGCTGCCCGTTTTTCGCCTGATTGAAGATGTCTTGCCGCCCGCCCTCGCCCCGACGTATCTGCCCGCCGCCGCGCGCGCAATCTATGTAGTGGATGGTTCGCTCACCATTGAATTTGAAGCGGGCGCCGCGCACCACGGGGCCGATAGCGTATGGATCGGAAGCGAGGCGATCGCCTGCGTGACCGGCCCGGCAGGCGCTCGGATCTGGCGCTGGGAACTCGTGGGTGCCCATCCCGCCTCCGACGGACTGCTCCGCTCCAACCCAGGCGCCCAATCCACGCTCAAGCTGGCAGCACCACTTGATCTAGATCCCGATCAGTCCTGGCTGATCCGATGTGACCGGGTCAATTTCCCACCGGGCGGCGTTGCCCTCACGCATGTCCATCAGGGGCCGGGAATTCGCTGCTGCCTGAAAGGCGAAATCACGATTGAGGCGGGCGGCCACCGAGCAGTGCACGGGCCTGGCGAGGCCTGGCTTGAAATCGGCCATGAGCCGGTGCTTGCGCCCACCACCGAGCGCGAGCCCACCTCATTTATCCGTTGCTTCGTTCTGCCGCGCGCCTGCAAGGGTAGAAGTTCGATCCGCTATGTGAAGCCGGAAGACGCCTCCAAACCCAAGTCGCAAACCTATCTGGTGTTTGGCGAGCGCTATATCGAACTGCCTCACTGACCCCGCTCCAATCCGCCCTCATTTCCAGTAGCGCTCGCGCAGCTTCTGCTTGAAAAGTTTGCCGGTGGGCTGCCGGGGCAGATCGGGGTCAAAGTCAATACTGCGGGGACATTTGAACCCGGCGACCCGCTCGCGGCAAAAGGCAAGGAGGGCCTGGGCAAGCGGTTCGCCCGCCGCTGCCGGATCCACCAGCTGCACCACGGCCTTCACCGCCTCGCCCAGATCATCATCGGGCACACCAATCACCGCCACATCGGCCACTGCGGGATGGGCGATCAGCGCGTCTTCAATCTCCTGAGGAAAGATGTTTACGCCGCCGCTGATGATCATGAACGCCTTGCGGTCAACCAGATAGAGATAGCCCTCCTCATCCACCCGACCAATGTCACCCAGCGTGGTCCAACCGAGCCGATGCCGGGCACGAGCAGTGCGCTCGGGATCGTTGTGGTACTCAAAGCGCGGACCATCCGAGAAATAAACGATTCCCGCGGTGCCGCAGGGCAGCTCGCGGCCCTCGTCATCACAGATATGGAGTACACCCTGCGAGGCCCGTCCCACCGATCCCGGGTGCGCAAGCCATTCCTCACAGGTAATCGAGCAAAAGCCGTTGTTCTCTGTGCCGGCGTAATACTCGTGGAGGATGGGTCCCCACCAGGCAATCATCTGGCGCTTAACATCAACCGGACAGGGCGCTGCCGCATGAATCGCCACGCGCATCGTGCTGAGATCGTATTTCTGCCGAATGTCGTGAGTGAGCTTCAGCATGCGTACAAACATGGTCGGCACCCACTGGCTATGGGTGATGCGGTAACGCTCGATGAAGGCAAGCGCACGCTCGGCATCGAAGCGTTCCATGATGAACGCGCAGCCTCCGCGCTTGATCACCGTCATTGAATGCCGAAGCGGCGCCGCATGATAAAGCGGCGCAGGCGATAGATAACGACAACGCGGATGGTAATCAAACAGGCGATCAAGCAGCTCCACCAGCATGGTGCGGGCCCCCGCCGGCTGGTCGGGCATCGGCCACTTCACGCCCTTGGGTCGACCGGTGGTACCCGATGAATACAGCATGTCGAGCCCCTGGGCTGCATCGGCAATTGGCACGATGGGGGCCTGATCAAGCTGCGCTTCCCAGCTGTCGAATCCGGCAGGCCTCCCCTCAAAGGCAAAGCAGGGGAGCGCGGCCGGAAGCAGCGCCCGCACCGCTTCAGCCAACGGCGCCAGATCGGCCGACACCACCAGAACACGTGCGCCGCTATCGCGAATGATGAAAGCGATTTCGTCTGCGAGCAGGCGGGTATTGATGGTGGTGTAGTAGATGCCTGAGCGGTCGGCACCGAAACAAGCCTCGATTAGCCGCCTGTGATTGCGCATCAGAAACGCCACATGCGCGCCACGCGACACGCCGAGCTGTCGGAAGACGTGCGCGACCTGATTGGCTCGCGCCTCGAGTTGCGCAAAGCTCACCGTTTCACCGCTTTCGCACATGACGAACGCGGGCTCGTCACCCATGCCCTCAGCGGGCGGCATTGGAAAGAGCGGTCGGATGGCGGCCTCAGCGCCGGATGAATTCATGGCCGATCCGGTCAAGCAGCATTTCCGTGGCACCGTCGGTGAGGCTCGCGATCTGCGCGGCTGCCAGATGGCGCTGGAAGGGGCGATGATCGACCAGACCCTCGGCGCCCATCAGATGCATGAGCGCCGGAATCTGCCGCTGAGCGCATTGCGTGGCGAACACCTTGGCACGCGCCGCAGGGGCACGCGCATCCAGGCCGTCGTCCACGCAGAGGGATGCGCTCGCCACCAGGGCACGGGCGGCATCAAGCTCGACGGCCGCCTGCGCAAGCGCCCAGCGCCAGCCCTGGTGCTGAACCAGCGGGCTGCCAAAGCTCTGCCTGTCATTGCCGTAGCGCGCTGCTTCGTCGATACAGCTCCGAAGCATCCCGCAGCAGATCGCCGCCACATAAATGCGCGCACCGTTGATGGAGTCCATCGCCGCGCGAAATGCCTCACCGGGTGGCGCAATCAGCTCAGCCTCCCCGCACACATAGCCGTTCAGGCGGAACCCGCCCGTCCCCAGCGCCCGCGCCGAGGCGGCCGGCGCAGGCGGCAGGCGCTCGAACCCGGCGCGATGTGCATCAACAAGAAACGAAGCGATTCCCCGTGCGCCCGACCCCGGCTCGGTTTGGGCATAGACGTGGATACAGTCCGCGCGATCGGCGTTGATGATCCAGGCCTTTTCGCCCTCCAGCCGCCAGCCGCCTGACACGCGGTGTGCGCGGGTTTGAAGGGCTGTGGCATCGGAGCCCGCGCTTGGTTCAGTGAGCGCTGTGCAACCCACCCGCTCACCGCGCAGGAGTGGATCAAGCCACTGCGCGCACAGTTCCGAGGAGCCGCACCGGGCGAGCATCGCCGCGATGTTGTGCGAATTGATCAGCGTCATGGCAAGCGAGAAGTCAGCTGCGCCCAGCAGCTCGGCGACGACGCACTTGGATTGAAACGAGAGCCCCAGCCCACCCTGCCGGGGCGAAACTTCCAGACCAAGCAGGCCCGCCGAGGCGGCTGCCGAAAGCAGTGCATCACTGAGCGCGGCGGGCTCGAGCGTTTCACAGGAAAGCGAACGCACGTGATCGAGCCAGGGGCCCGACCATTCGGATAAAAATCCTTCGACACGTGCACGCACTGCCGGCAGGTCGGGCGCAGGCAGGTGCCTGGTCATGACGATGCCCTCGAACGGGCGATGCGCTCGCGCGCCGCGCGCCAGCCCGACACCACAAGGGGCACCAGCCCTCTCGGCATGAAGATCGTGGCGATCACCAGCAGCAGGCCGTAGGTGACCAGCCGATAGGTTTCGGCGACGCGTAGATACTCTGGCAAAAACACTACCGCAAAGGCACCCACCACCGGCCCCGTGAGCGTGCCACTGCCCCCCAGAATGACTGCCAGAATGGCATTGAGCGAGTGTTCAACACTGAAGGGGTCGGGGTTCAGGAAGCCAATGAAATGGGCGTAGAGCGCGCCCGCCAGCCCAGCCAGGCTAGCGCTGGTGACGAAAGCGAACAGCTTATATTTCCAGGTGGCCACGCCCACCGCTTCAATCAGGACCTCGTTTTCGCGAATGGCGAGCAGCACGCGGCCCACCCGGGAATGGAGAATCAGCGCGCACATCAGACTGGCGAACGCCGCCGCCGCCAGCACCAGCAGGTAATAGCCGCCGCGAGTAGAGAGGTCCCACTGCAGCTCACCGACCACAACGGAGGCGGGGCGCGGCACATTGAAGATTCCTGCCTCGCCCCCCGTGAAGCTCTTCCAGGTCATGAGGACGATGAAGATGACCATGTTGTAGGCCAGCGTCACGATCGCGAAATAATGACCCTTCACCCGCAGGCTAGGGTAGCCCGCTGCCAGCGCAAACACCGCGGTGATGGCGGGGGCCACCAGTATCGTGCCCCAGACCGGCCAGTTTGCCTCCACGCTGAGGAGCGTGGAGGCGTAAGCGCCCAGGCCCATGAATCCCGCCTGCGCGATCGAGACATAGCCAGTGAATCCCTGAATGAGGTTCTGCCCCTGCGAGACCACCACCCAGATCAGGCCCAGAATCAGAAGCTGCAGAAAATAAGGCACGGTCACGATCGCTGGCACCCAGGCTGCAGCGAAGGTGATCAGCGCAATCGCAAGCATGGAACGCGCAACCGGATTCATTTGCGGCCCATCAGTCCTTCGGGCCGCACCAGCAGCACCACGATCATCACCAGAAACGCAATCACATCTTTGTAGGCCGATGACACAAAGCCGGCCGCCATCGACTCGCTGACCCCCAGCACCACGCCACCCACAATCGCGCCCGAAATCGAGCCCAGTCCCCCGAGGATCAGGACAGCGAAGCCTTTGACCACCAGCGATTCGCCAACGCCTGGCGCAATGGCAAGCAGCGCACCCACCAGTGCGCCGGCCGCGGCCCCCACCGCCGACGACACCGCGAACACGATCGCTGAGACCTGGTTGACATTGACGCCCATCAAAATGGCGGCAGGTCGGTTCTGCGCCACCGCGCGAATCGACTTGCCGGTTTTGGTGTGCCGGATGAGCCAGGCCACCACCACAATCAGCGTGAGTGAGGTCAGGATGACCGCAAGCCGTAACTCGGCCACCGCCACGCCGCCCACATCCAGCACGCCCCGATAGGGCGTGGGAATGATCACCTGATCAGCGCCAAACGCCAGCAGGTTACCGCCCTCGAACATCATCGTGAGGCCCAGCGCGATGATGAACGCGTTGATGTGCGGGGCATCACGTACCGGGCGATAGGCCAGCCGCTCGATCAGCAGCCCCAGCACGGCGCCCGCTGCCATCGCCACGATCATCGACGGAAAAAATCCGAGGCTGAAACGTTCGATGAACAGGAACGTGAGATAGCCGCCCGACATGGCGACTGACCCGTGCGCGAAATGCGCAATGCCCAGAATGCCGAACACCACGGTAAGGCCCAGTGCGATCAGCGTGTACACCGCGCCGATCGCAAGCCCATTCAGAATCTGCTGCAGGATTTCAGTCATGCCACCGTCTGCCTCAGGATCGGCGAGGGCGCGCGCCCCATGGGCGCGCCCCCGTCCCGCTCAGCGCCGCAGGCCGCGCAGGAACGCGGAATAGGCCACCGGATCAGACGGCAGGTCCGAGACATACACCCACTTTCCTTTCTGCCACTGGAACGCGCCATTGGAGGTGTAGGCCTGACCGTTTTCATCGAACATGGCGCCCTTCACCGGCAGGTATTTCATCACTGCCTCGCCTGGCACCGGCGCCGAACGAATCTGCTCGATCACTTTCTTGGGGTCTTCAGCCGAGCCTGCGCGCTCGATCGCCTGCTTGAGCACATAGAGCTGGTCATAGGCATAGGGCGAGCTGGGCGATGGTGCACTGCCGAAGCGCTTGGTGTAGTCGGCGACGTATTTCTTGGCGTTGTCGTTCAGCGCCTCAACGGTGAGCTCAACGGGCCGAAGATCCCACACACCTTCCATCTGCTCACTCGACAGCACCCGCAGGAACTGCTCTTCGCTGCCACTGGTAAATCCGTAACGGGGAATTTTCATGCCGAGCTCGAGCGCCTGGCGATACACAAACGCTGAAGGCTCGACATAGCCCAGCACCAGGAGCGCGTCGGGGTTGAGCGCCTTGATCTTGGTGAGCTGCGGGGTCATGTCGCGATCTTTCAGACCGAAGGTCTCGCGCGCCACGATCCGACCGCCCGCCTTGGCGAACTCTTTCTCGAAGGCTTCCATGTACTGCGTGTAAAACGACACGTCGAGCGAACCGATCACCGCGATGGTCTTCACGCCGTGCTTGCCCACAAAGGTGCCTGCTGAGGCGCCGGTGAAATCGGCCGGTGGGCGGGTGCGAAACAGGTTAGCTGCGCCGCGCGCGGTAATGGCGCGTTCCGCCGCATTGCCTACCAGCATGGCCACATTTTCCTTACCGATGAATGAGGCCACCGCACTGGTGGGACCTGAGCAGCAAAAGCCCAGCACATATTTCACGCCGTCCCGGTCGATGAGCTTTCGCACGCTGTTGGTGCCCTCGGTGGGATTGGCCTTGTCGTCGTAGGCAATCACCTTGAGCTTGTAGACGTCGCTGCCCGCCTTGATGCCGCCTGCGGCATTGATCGCATCGGCCGCCATCTGCACCGAGTTGGCCTGCGGCAGGCCGTAGACCGCGCCAGGTCCGGTGAGCGAGTCACTCACGCCGATCAGGAGCTGCTTCTCGGCCGCAGTCGCGGCAACGCTCGAAAGCCCGGCCGCGAGGCCCAGCGCGGCAAGCCGCAGTCGAAATAGAGTCCGTTTGGTCATGGTTGTGTCTCCCTTGAAATGTCAATGTCCCAGATAGGCCCGGCTGACTGCCGGGTTGGATTGCAGTTCGCTGCCGGTGCCCTCCAGCACCACCTCACCTGCTTCGAGCACATACGCGCGGTCGGCGAGCCTGAGCGCCATGGCCGCGTTCTGTTCGACGAGAAGAATGGTCATGCCCTCGGCCCGAATTCGAGCAAGCGTTCGCTCCACTTCCTCGACCACCCGCGGGGCGAGCCCCAGTGAGGGCTCATCGAAAATGCAGAGCCGCGGGCGCGCCATCAGCGCACGCGCAATTGCCAGCATCTCCTGCTCGCCGCCGGACAGCGTGCCGGCGCGTTGAGCGATCCGCTCGCCCAGGCGCGGAAAAAGCGCAAGCATCCGTTCCAGGTCCTGCTTCTGCTCGGCATCGCGGCGCGCGTGCGCCCCCATTTCCAGGTTCTCTCGGACCGACATCTCGGGAAACACCTGGCGCCCCTCAGGACACATGGTGATGCCGCGGCGAACGATCTGGTGACCGGTGAGCCCGTCGATTCGCTCGCCGTCAAAGCGGATGCTGCCTGCCCGGGTGGCAAGCAGGCCGCAAATGGTGCGCAGTGTGGTGCTCTTGCCTGCGCCGTTAGCGCCGATCAGCGCGACGCATTCACCGCTGCCCACGCTGAGGCTGATGCCGCGCAGCACGTCGAGCTTGCCGTAGCCTGCGCGCAGATCACGTACTTCGAGCATCAATGCCCTCCCGTTCCCAGGTAGGCATCGATCACCACTGGATCGCTCTGGATGGCACTGGGCGCGCCTTCAGCGATTTTGCGGCCGAAGTTGAGCACCACGATCCGGTCACAGACCTCCATGATGAGGCCCATGTGGTGTTCGATCAGCATGACCGTGATGCCACGATCGCGGATGCGGCGAATCAGATCCGCGAGCGCGCGTCGCTCAACGGCCACCATGCCCGCCGCAGGCTCGTCGAGCAGAATGAGCTGGGGGCCGGTCGCGAGCGCGGTCGCAATCATCAGCAGACGCTGCTCTGCCGAAGACAACGACGCGCAGGTCTGGCCCGCGCAATCGGCGAGCCCGGTCAAGGCGAGAATGTCGGCTGCCCGGGTGCGCTGCGCTGCCGACTCCTCGCGAGCGACCCGGCTTTGCATGACCGCAGCGCCCGCTCCGCTCTGATAGCGCGCATGACACGCGGCATGTACCTGCTCCAGCACGGTAAATTCAGCGAACAGGGTGGTGGTCTGGAAGGTTCGGGCGATGCCGGATCCGACGCGGGAATGTACAGGTAAGCCAGTAATATCTCGGTCTGCCAGCAGGATACGCCCGCCCGATACTGGAAGGGTTCCTGAGATCAGATTCACCGTGGTGGATTTACCCGATCCGTTCGGGCCGATGAGTCCAACGATTTCCCCCGACCGGATATCGAAGCTGAGATCAGACACTGCCTGGACGCCACCAAAATTCCGATGTACGCCAGAGAGCGAAAGCAGGGCCGGCCGGCCAGAGTCGGCAGCCGAAAGATCTGACAGGACAGACCGCGCGGATTGGGCCTGAACAAATGCCTCAGACACGGCGGAGCACACGATCGAAAAAGACATCGGCGAAATGGGCAAGCGGCTCGTCGCTTCTCATGAGCTTGGCCCTCAGGACAGCCCCCTCCCAGCCAATCCAGAAGAACCGTGAGAGCGACGCCGCATCGCTGTCCCGGTGAAGCTGCCCCACCGAGATGGCGTGCTCAAGGCAATCTGTCACCCGCGCCTCCCACGACTTCAGTACCGCTTCCAGCTGCTCCCGATAGGGCTCGTTGAGACTTGCCATTTCCTGGCCCAGGTTGCCCACCAGGCAGCCACGGCGAAAGCCATAACGGGTCATGCCGCGCCTGGCGTCATTCACAAACTCGGCGAGCTGTTCGAGCGGCGAACGCGCGGTGTTGTCGAAAATGCGATTCATCTTTCGCGCGTAGTACTCAACATAGTTCTGGATCACCGCCTCACCGAAGGCCTGCTTACTGGGAAAGTAGTGATAGAACGAGCCTTTGGGTACGCCCACCCGGCTCAGCACCTCCTCAATGCCGGTGGCCCCGAATCCACGCTCGGTGAGGATCTCGGTGCCACACCAGATCAACGCACGACGCGTGTCGCCACGCTGCTGGGCGCGTGCC
>JAGWXN010000078.1 GCA_018969885.1 Betaproteobacteria bacterium
GGGTGGCTGGGATCGATTCAAGGACTACTTCCGGGCCGATAACGACAAGAAGGCCACCAAGATCGCCGCAATCTATGACTCGATCGTCGCGGCAGCGCCTGGCGACCGGACGCCCCTCGTCATGCTCGACCGCTTCCATGCGCTAAAGCGTATGGCCGCCTCGCCCGAGGACCGGGCGCAGTTCCGAGCAACGTTCACGGCGCCCGGCGCCGAAGCGGGCGCAGCCCCCAACACCTGGGGCTATGCGTTTTCCATCGGGGACACCCGCATCCATGAGGCGAGCGGCGTACCCGATGCCCATGAGTCGCTCGCGAAGACATTCCAGCAGGCCATGATGGTGACGGAACTGGAACACCACATCGATTCGCTTCCGAGCGCATTTGAGGTGAGCGAGACGAACCGCCAAGTCGACGATCAATACTTCGCTAACAAGGTGTCCATCATGGCTCACCGGTCCCATGATGGATCCCCCCTGCAGCGTCTTCGCGATCATCTGGACGATGTTTTTTTCTGCGGTGACAACCTGTCGCGCCTGGAGAGAGACCCAAATGGCGGGCCGCTGGTTGCAACCTTCTCAGCAGCCGACGGCAGCAGGACCGAAACGCTGGAATTCAACGCGAACTCCGATCCCCGGGATCCCTTACAGCCCTGTGGTGCGACGCTCGAGCGATGGCTCAACCAAAAGGATTTTTCCTCGATCCGGAACCTGATCGAAAAGAAGGCAAAGAGCGTCGAAGACAATAAATCGGTCAATGATTTTTCGGGGATGAGCAAGGAAGTCGTCGAGAAGGTCGCTAAAGCAGTTGGCAGGCCCGTGGACGCATTGTCGCTCCTGGACGGCTCGGCGCAGACCGAACTGGCTGAGGCGATCCGCGCGGTCTACCAGGCGCGACCAGAATCGGCAACGCCAGCCATCGCTAAGCTTTTCAACATGAAAATCGACGGCTACACCGACCAGGATCCAGACTTCGCCGTCAGAAATTTTCTTGGGCAAGCTTTTTGCGCCCAAAACCCGCAGTTCCTTGCAGAGGCGAGGCAGGTCGCTGCGCTGGCACAGCAGGCACAGGCCGCCAACATGGGCGAGGACGACGCGCCGCTGGCGGGTATTCCGCCGGTGCCTGACCTGCGTGCACCCATGGGGCCCGCCGACCAGTTCCTCGCGGAACATCTGTCCAATTATCGAAAGATGAACATCCTGGGAACGGTCGTGGGTGGCGGCGCCCGGCCTGCGGGCCATTACCTGGTCGGTGCCACACAGGACGCGGTGCTGGCCAAGATCAAGGAGGCAGGCTTCACCACCATTCTGTCCATCGATCAGGATCCGGACTCACAGGGGCTGACCGCGGCAATCGAAAAGGCCGGTCTGAAACATGAGATTGATGACACGTATGAATTCCCGGACTGGGAGTACGCGCCGCGCGGCTTGTACTCAAATATCAAGCGTTTCATCGAAGACAAGACAGCGGCAAACGAACGCGTCTTCATCCACTGCGGCGCGGGTAATGGCCGAACCGGCACGGTGTTGTCGGCTCTGGCACTGAGCGATCTGGTCGAGGGCGAGCGATCGCGCAGGCAACAGGCGGGCGGGAGCTTCGATCAGGGGCATTACGCGAATGCGCCGAAAGTAAGCCTTGGCACCCATTACGTGGTGCCGCGCGACAAAGACGGCGACCGCGTTGGGGTTCCCCTGGAACAGGAGACCTCATATGAATTACCTTACCTTGCGGCACACGCCATACAGGCTGTGCGCAACGCAGTGAGCGACAACCCGCTCGGCGCTGGCCAGGCCGTCGAAACCAATGAGCAGCTGGTGGACGTTGCTAATTTCGCCGCGGTTCTGCTGCCGCCTGCCCCACCGGCGCAGTTTGTCTGAACCAATACGCCCCGCCGCAAACAGCGCCCTCGGCTCGCCCAGCTCACCGGGGGCGCTCACCGACCGCAAAAGCCGGTGACGCGCACGCTGTTATGGGCCGCTTCCAATCCAGAGTCTGACCCATTCCTCAAGGATCCCTCGCATGAACTTCCCCGCGTACGCCACCCTCGCGCTCGAAATGGTCGAGCCGCATGTGCTTCTGATCAAGCTGAACCGCCCCGAGGTTGCCAACGCCATCAATACCCAGATGGGCCATGACATGCTCGATCTGTGGCGCAGGCTCACCGACGACTCGGGCGACGTACGCTGCGCCATTCTCACCGGGGCGGGCGACAAAATCTTCTGCGCGGGTGGCGATCTGAAAGAACGTAACGGCATGACCAAGCAGCAGTGGGTGGCGCAGCACGAACTCTTCGAGCGTGCCTACTGGACGCTCGTCGAGGTGCCAGTTCCCATCATCGCAGCCATCAACGGCCACGCCTACGCGGGCGGGCTCGAAACCGCGCTCGCGTGCGATTTTCTCTATGCGGCCAATACCGCGCGTTTTGCGCTCACCGAAGTGTCGATCGGCATCATGCCGGGCGGTGGCGGCACACAGAACCTGCCCCGCGCAGTGGGCGAGCGCCGCGCCAAAGAAATCATTCTCACCGCCAAGCCTTTCAGCGCGCAGCAGGCCGCCGAGTGGGGGCTGGTCAATCGCATCTGCGAACCTGCCGAGCTCATGCCTGCCGCCCTTGAAACCGCGCGAGCGATTGCCGGCAACGCACCGCTATCGGTTCGTCAGGCCAAGAAGTCGATTCACTTCGGCCTGCAGATGGAACTCAAGACCGCCTACCGGTTTGAAGTCGAGGCCTATAACCATCTGGTGGAAACCGAGGACCGCTATGAAGGCATTCGCGCCTTCAACGAAAAGCGAAAGCCCGTTTTCAAGGGCAAGTGATTTCAGGGAGAGCAATCAATGAGCACACATCAGGCAAGCGCCGCCGACCAGACAGGCGTCAGCATTCCGCTGGGTGAAGACTACCCCGACATCCGCGAGAGCGTGCGCCGCATCTGCCAGGATTTTCCCGGCAAGTATTGGCGCGATCTCGAAGCACAGGAAGCCTACCCGTCGGAGTTCGTTAAAGCGATGACCGATGCGGGCTATCTCGCAGCGCTCATCCCCGAGGAATATGGCGGCGCGGGCTTACCTCTGCGCGCAGCCTCGATCATCCTCGAGGAAATCCACGCTGAAGGCTGTAGCGCGGCTGCCGCACACGCACAGATGTACATCATGGGCACGCTGCTTCGCCACGGCTCGCCGGAACAGAAGCGACGCTATCTGCCCAAGATCGCAAGCGGCGAGCTTCGTCTGCAGGCCTTTGGCGTCACCGAACCCACCACGGGCTCGGACACCACACGGCTCAAAACCCGCGCCGTGCGCGATGGTGATCATTACGTGATCCACGGCCAGAAGGTCTGGACCTCGCGCGCGCTTTATTCCGACCTGATGCTGCTCCTTGCGCGCACCACGCCGCTTGATGAGGTGAAAAAGAAAACCGAAGGGCTTTCGGTATTTCTCGTGGATATCCGTGAGTGCCGCGGTAAAGGGCTGGAAATCCGGCCGCTCAAGGCGATGACCAATCACAACACCACCGAGGTGTTCTTCGAGGGCGCCCGCGTGCCCGCTGAGAACCTGATCGGTGAGGAAGGCAAGGGGTTTCGCTACATCCTGGACGGGATGAATGCTGAGCGAATACTGGTGTCCTCCGAGTCGATTGGCGATGCTCGCTGGTTCATTCGCACCGCATCGAAATATGCGAGCGAACGCATCGTCTTCAACCGACCCATCGGTCAGAACCAGGGCATCCAGTTTCCGATCGCGCGCGCCTACGCGGAAACGCAGGCGGCCGACCTCATGCTGAGGAAAGCGGCCGCGCTTTTCGAGGCGGGATTGCCCTGCGGCGATGATGCCAACATTGCGAAACTGCTGGCGTCAGAAGCTTCCTGGCATGCGGCCGAGGCGTGCATGCAGACCCACGGCGGCTTTGGCTATGCACGCGAATATGATGTGGAGCGCAAATGGCGCGAGGCGCGCATTCAGCAGATTGCGCCGATCTCCACCAACATGGTGCTCGCTTATATCGGCGAGCATGTGCTGGGCATGCCGCGCTCGTATTAATTGCGGTTCGCGGACCGCGCGCCGCCGCAGAATCGGCTGCGCGCGAGTCTGCCCTCGCCGCAAACGAGCTTGCTTTGCTCAGTGAAACTCGAGCAGCGACCCGTAGCCTGCCATGCGGTCCTGGACGCCACAGGTGCGCAATGCGTGCCAGTACGTGGCAGTGTTGATGGCAATCACCGGCTTACCCAGGAACAGCTCGGCCGCCGCAGCCAGCCGGATCATGGAAAGATTGGTGCCCACCTGAACGATGGCATCGATGTCGTCGCCGTCGAGCTCGCGGATGGCCTGACGACACATCTCGTCGGTGGAGTGGGCGATCAGCACGGGGCTGGGGCGCTTCAGACAGACATCACGCACCACGGTAAAGCCGCTGTCTTCATAGAACCGGCGCACCTGCTCATTGGCCACTTCGAAGTAGGGCGAGAAAAACGCGATCCGTTTGGCCCCCAGCGTTTCAAGCGCAGCAGCGGTGGCAAACGACCCGCATGACACGCCCACGCCAGCGTGCTCGGAGAGCTGCTTCACATAGGCCTCGGCACCCTTGCGGCCATCCCAGAATGTGGTGGCCGACATGCCCATCACCAGATACTGCATTTCGCAGCTTTTCAGCACCTCGATCGCGGCTAGCGTCTCGCCCATGATCGCCTTCACCAGCCGCAGAAAGTCTTCATTGTTGTTCACCGGCATGTTCGGGATGATGATCCGGCTGTAGTGGTTGGTGACACCGATCGGACGAAGATCATCGAAATCGGGCTGAACGATGGTGTTGGTGGACGGGCCGGTGACGCCGAAAATCTTCCGGTAGCCAAGGTGGTCGGGCATGTTGTGGGGCTCCTTGAGACGGCGCCGGGTGAGGCGCCGGTTGGGAAAGCGGACCGCCTGCGAGGGCGGTCCAGGGAGATGAAACGCTAATTAGCCTTCGGAGTCGGCATGCGCCTTGTCAAACGCTGCCACCCAGTCAAACCCCATCATCTGCGAGAACTCGGGGAAGGGGTAGAGCGGCTGCGTCATGCCGGCCGTTGAGCCGTCAGCGCGCAGCTTTTCATAAACCGACCGGACAGCCGCGCCCGTGGCGAGAAAAGCCGAAGCCGGAAAGATGGCAAGCGAATAGCCAAGTTCGGCCAGCATGGCGTGGGTGAGCACCGGCGTGCGCCCGCCATCGACCATGTTGGCCACCAGCGGCAGATCAAACGAGCGGCCGAGCGTGCGCATCTCTTCCTCGGACTCAGGGCTCTCGATGAACAGCAGATCAGCGCCCGCGCGCGCATAGACCTCGGCGCGCCGCATCGCCTCATCCAGTCCGTGAGTCGTGCGCGCATCGGTACGCGCGATGATCAGAAAATTCGGGTCGCTACGCGTTTCGACCGCCACCCGGATCTTGGCGGCCATTTCCTCGGCGCTCACCACCTTGCGGCCCAGCATATGGCCACACTTCTTGGGAAACTGCTGATCCTCGAGCTGGATCGCGCAGGCACCCGCGGCTTCATAGCCGCGCACCGTGTGCATCACGTTGAGGAGGCCACCGTAACCGGTGTCGCCATCGCAGATCATGGGCGTGGAGGTAATGCTCGCGAACTGCGCCACCCGGTTCACCATGTCGGTGTAGGTGGCAAGCCCTGCATCAGGCAGGCCCAGATAAGACGCGACCGTGCCGTAGCCGGTCATGTAGAGCGCCTCGAACCCCATGGAGTCGGCGATCTTTGCCGAGATCATTTCAAACACGCCCGGCGCGATCGTGAGCTTGCCGCGCTGGATGCGCGCGCGAAGCTGGGCCCGGCGCTCGGCATTGGAAAGCGTGTTCAATCCCTGTCTCGTCATGGTGATGCCTTTCATTATGGGTTTCAGTTAAAGCACAGGCCGAACTTGGCCGACTGTCATGGAATGTACACAAAATGCGGGCATCAAGATCGAAAGCGCACCACTCCCGTCAACCGGGTGTGCACGCTACCCGAAGCCGGAACCCGATTCAGAATCGGATACAGTGGCGACAAATGAAACGCCAGTCGGAGGAGATCTCGAATGCGCGCATTGTGGTTTGACACGCCGCTTGGGGCAATGGTGGCAGTCGGCGACGCACAGACGCTCGGCGGTCTGCATTTCAGCGGCGCGCGGCACCTGCCCGACCTCACCCGCTGCGAGGACGGTCGAGACTGTCTCTTGCTTCGCCGGGTACAACTGCAGGTGGGCGAATATTTCGAGGGGCGTCGAACAGGTTTCGACCTCCCGCTCATCGCTCGCGGCACCGCCCTGCAAAGCGCCGTCTGGGATGCACTCGGTTCGATAGCGATCGGCACCACCCTCTCATACAGCGAGCTTGCCCTGCGAGTGGGTCGGCCGCGTGCTGTGCGCGCCGTTGCCCAGGCCGTCGGCCGCAACCCCTGGACGCTGATAAGACCCTGTCACCGGGTGGTGGGTGCAGACGGCTCGCTCACGGGCTTTGCCGGCGGGCTCGAACGCAAGGCGGCACTTCTTGCGCACGAGGCGCGGCTCGCGCGCTCGCCAGGTCTCGCTGAGAGCACCTCGGGCGCCGACCGGCAAAAGGGTGCCGCTATCACGCCCATGCGAATCAGACCCCAGCCCGCCAGTTTGGGTTGATCACCTGCCACAGGCCGCCTCGTCTTACGGAGCCTCAGACCATGCTTGATCCAAACGCCGCTGCCATCCTCCGACTGATTGAAGAAAAAGGCGTGCCCCCCATGCACGCTGAGCCGCCACCCCTTGCGCGGGTGTCGTACCGCAATCGACGGTTTTTCGCGCAGCCCGAACCGCCCACCGTCTCGCTGATCCACGACAAGCGAATTCCCGGACCCGGTGGCGATCTTGGTATTCGCATTTACCGTGGCACGCCGGGTGACGATCTGCGCGGCGCGCTGGTGTTCTTTCACGGCGGCGGCTGGGTGATCGGTGACCTCGACACCCACGACATCGTCTGTCGGCAGCTGGCGCTTGCGGGCGGCTTCTCCGTGATCTCGGTCGACTATCGCCTTGGGCCAGAGCATCGCTTCCCGGCGGCCGTCGATGATTGCGTCGCCGCCACGCGCTGGGTGCGTGAGCATGCACAGGCCCTGAGAATTGACCCGGATCGTATCGCCGTGGGCGGTGACAGCGCAGGTGGCAATCTCGCTGCGGTGGTGTCCATCGCGCTACGCGACGCGGGCGAGGCGTGGCTACGCTTTCAGCTCCTGATCTACCCCGTGTCTGATATGCGGCAGATCGCCGATTCGCACCAACGAAACGGCGAGGGGTACCTGCTCACCGCTGAGGCGCTCCGCTGGTTTCGCGATCACTACATGGGTGCCGACGGCGACTGGAATGACTGGCGGGCCTCACCGCTTCTTGCCGACAACCACTCGGGGCTGCCGCCCGCCATGATCATGACCGCGGGCTACGACCCGCTGCGCGACGAGGGCCGGCAGTATGCCGATGCGTTGAGCGCAGCCGGCACCCGTGCGCAGTACGTCTGCTTCGAACGCCAGATTCATGGCTTCGTTAACATGATGCGCGTCATACCAGAGGCCAACACCGCCCTCCGCATGGCAGCCGACGCCACGGCGCGCGCGCTAGCCTGAGGTCACCGCGCGGCGACCGCCGGAGCGCCTACACCCCGGCGAGTCGCACGCGGGCGAGCGCCATGCCTGCCGCCGCCTGCGTGGGCTCAACCACCGGCACACCTATCGCGTCTTCGAGCGCCTTCCGATACTGCGCCATGCCCGCGCAGCCCATCACCACCACATGCGCGCCGTGATCGTTGACCAGCTGCCGGCCAGTGGCGATCAACCGCTCGCGCGTGCGCCCCGCATCGGCGAGCTCGGTCACCTGCAGACCCACGGGTAATTCGGCGGCCAGCCGGTCCATGACACCCATCGCGCCCAGATAACGAAGATGGCGCGGAATCGATCCCGCCAGAATGGCGATCACGCCGAAGCGATGGCCCAGGGTGAGCGCAGTCAGCACGCCACACTCCGAGATGCCGAGCACGGGCTTACGCGTCACCTCGCGCGCGCTGTAGAGACCCGGGTCGCTGTAGCAGGCAATCACGAAGCCATCGCAATCATGGTCGCGCGACGCGATCAGTTTCGAAAGCGGTGCGATCACGCCATCTACATCGCGCTGGGTCTGAATACCTGGCGGGCCCTCGGCGAGCGTGACACATTCGAACACCGGGCCCCCGGGAAGGCGCAGCGGATCGAGCGCCCGGTCGATACCGTCGGTAACCGCCTGCGTGCTGTTGGGATTGATCACGAGAATACGCTGGGACATGGTGCTCACCTTTTAGCGGATGCTGACCGCCTTGCGCTCATAGCGGGACAACAGACGCACGAGCGGCCAGAGGAGTAAGAGGTACAGAAGCCCCGCCGCGATCACGGGCGAGGCGTTGTAGGTGACCGACTGCACCTGGCGCGCGGCATACAGCAGCTCAGGCAGCGCAACCACGCTCGCGATCGAGGTGAGCTTCACCACCTCCAGCGTGTTGCTGATCAGGTCGGGCACCACATTACGAACCGCCTGCGGCAGCACCACCAGGCGCAGGCTCTGCCAGCGGGTGAGTCCGGTCGAACGCGCCGCCTCGTGCTGGCCGGTCGCCACCGATTCAATCCCAGCCCGCAGAATTTCACCGTAATAGCTTGAGGTGTTCAGCAGAAACGCAATCGCCACCGCCACGAACGGCGGCGGCTTGAAGCCCAGAAAGGGCAGTCCGAAGGCCACAAAAAGTAACAGGACGAGCGGCGGAAACGCCCGGAACAGATCGGTGTAGATCACCGCCGACCAGCGCAGCGCGCGCAGCCGCGACGTGGAAGCAAGCGCGAGCGCAAGCCCCCCCGCAAAGCCGAGCGGCACAGCGACCAGGCTGAGCAGCAGCGTCATGACCAGACCCTGGGCGAGATAAGGCAGCGCCTCGCGCAGGATCTGCAGATTGAAGAAGCCGTCGATCAGCGCTTCCACGCAAACCTCGTCTCGACCCAGCGGCCCAGCCACACCAGCGGGATGAACAGGATCAGGTAGGCGATCGCGCCCAGCGTGAGCGGCGACGGATTGTAGGAGAACGAATAGCCCGCCTGCGCCTGATAAAGAATTTCGCCCACGGCCACCACCGACGCAAGCGCCGTGTTCTTGGTGATGACGATGGCACGGCTGGTGAGCGGCGCCACCGTGAGACGCACCGCCTGCGGCAGCACCACCAGACGCAGCGCCTGTACAAAACTGAGGCCGCTCGAGCGCGCCGCCTCCCACTGCCCACGTGGCACCGAGAGAATGCCGGCCCAAACGATTTCTTCAGCGAATGCGGCGAGTACCAGCGACAGCCCGATCCAGGCCGATGCAAAGCCCGAAAACCGCACCCCGACGGTTGGCAGGGCGAAATAAATGATGATCAGGATCACGAGCGGCGGCACAGCGCGAAACACATCGGCAAAGAGCACGATCAACGCATTCAGCATCCGGATCTGAAGGCTTCGGAGCACCCCCAGTGCAAGCCCTAGCGCGAGCCCGCTTGCCACCACCGCGAGCGCAAGCAGAATCGTGACGCCCATGCCCTCCAGCACCTTCGGCAGGTACTGCAACATCACCTGCAGGTTGAAGAAGGTGTCGATCAGGCCGGTCATCGGCGACGCTCCCGAGCCAGTCGCCCCATCAGCGGTGTTCCACGCTGGCCACGAATTCGCGGATCCGCACTGGCGCTTCGGGCCCGAAGATCAGCGCAGGAGGTCCCTGTTCGATAATCTGCCCGCTCTCCATGAAGACCACGCGGTCGGCGGCCCCGCGCGCAAAGCCCATTTCATGGCTCACCACCATCATGGTCATGCCGGCCGATCGCAATTCGCGCAGCACCGCGAGCACGCTTCCGACGAGCTCGGGGTCGAGCGCTGAGGTGGGCTCATCGAACAGCACGATGGCGGGTTCGAGCGCAAGCGCCCGGGCGATTGCCACCCGCTGCTGCTGGCCACCGGAGAGTTCGCCGGGCTTGGCACTGCCGCGGTCCGCAAGGCCCACCTTGCGAAGGGCTTCGATCGCCCGTGCCTGCGCCTCGTCGCGCGGGCGCCTGAGCACATGAATGAGCGCAAGCGCCACGTTGTCGCGCGCACTGAGATGAGGATAGAGATTGAACGATTGAAACACCATGCCAATCCGCCTGCGCATGGCATTGAGATCGGTGCCTGGGGCGAGCAGGTTCGAGCCTTCAAACCAGATCTCGCCAGCGGAGGGCTCCTCCAGCCGGTTACAGCAGCGAAGCAGTGTCGACTTACCCGACCCGGACGGACCGATGATGAAGACGAGTTCGCGCCGCGCGATCGACAGGTCGATGCCGCGCAGCACCTCGGTTGCGCCGAAGCGCTTACGCAGACCGCGGATGGCGAGGAGCGGCGGGCCCGACTGCTCGGGGCCCGCTACGCCCGTGGCCGCACCCGAATGGGCGGCCGTCGGTGCGCTTACCTGCACTTCGGTTCGTGAGGCGTCGCCTCATGACCGGGGAGGCCCGGTACGCCATAGCCTGCGTAAACCGTCACCGCCGCCGACCCGGCCTCAGGCTGTACGCCAAACCATTTTTCGTGAAGCTGGGCAAGCGTGCCGTTTTTCTTCAGGCACTCGATCGCCTCGTCCACTTGGTTACGGGTTTTCGCATCGTCTTTGCGGAACACCGCCGCCCACACCAGGCCCTCGTCAACTTTAAGCGTGGTGAGCGTGAGCTTGCCCTTGTTACGAAGCGCGGCATAAGCCGACACCGTGTTGCCACCTAGCGTGGCGTCGGCGCGGCCAGAAAGCACCGCCTGAACCGCATCCGAGTTGGTGGGGTAGGACTCATGACGATAGCCGTATTTGCCCGCGTTATCGGCGAGCCACTTGTCGTAGGCAGAACCCTTGTTGGCTGAGATGAGTTTGCCTTTCAAGTCGTCGAGCGACTTCAAATCGGGCTTACCGGCAGGCACCAGGAACTGGTAGTAGGTGTTGAGATAGCCCTCGGTAAAGAGCAGGTTCTGAGCGCGCTCACGCGTGACCGTGGTGGGGGCGCCAACAAAGTCGATCCGGCCCGCATTCATGGCAGGAATGAGTCCTGAAAATTCGGCTGCGTGGATCTCGATTTTGCGACCCAGCTGCTTACCGATTTCCATGATGAGGTCGACGTTGAATCCCTCCACACCGCCACCGAGCTTAGGCATGGCATGCGGAGCGAACGTGCCGTCCACGCCTGCGAGCATGGGCTTATCCTGCGCACCGGCTGCCATCGATACGGCGCCGATCGAGAGAGTAAGAAGGGCCTTCAGAGCGAGTCGTTTCATGCTTCCTCCTGGGTGGTCAAGCGGCCCGTGAACAGGCCGACGTATCAACACTGCAAACACCATGCCGCCCCGCGATGGTGCGGTGCGGCCAGGCTATCCGTTGGCAGGCGTGTCTTGCGCGCCCACGCGGTCAATCAGAATGCGGTAGTGCTCGGGGCGCCGATGCGCCGCATAGTTAAACATGGTCCTCTTCAAATTCTGCGCCAGATCGAGATCGGCCTCTACACTGATCAGTTCATCCTCTTCAGAGGCCGACTTCGCCACGATCTCGCCGGTGGGCGCCACGATCACCGAGTGGCCGAACATGCGGTTGCCGTCTTCGAAGCCGCATTTGGCGGTCTCGACCAGCCAGGTGGCATTCATGAACGCCATGGCCTGGGCCATGATCAGATGATGATGCACGCGTAACGCCGGCGGCTCTGGATAGTGCAGATTCTCGGTCG
>JAGWXN010000532.1 GCA_018969885.1 Betaproteobacteria bacterium
GCTCCGGGCACCACTCTTCCTTCAACGGGCAACTCCTGTAGTCACGGGTAGCTTCCAGCGACCCGGCATCCACAGCATCCCCGTCATCATGAGTGCCGACGAGATGCAGGCGGCCGCACCCGGCCCTGTCAGTCCCATCGTGTGCGTCAGTGGCAGGAAAGCGGCGATATAGGCGGCCAGGGCGATCATGTTCAGCCGCAGCACCGCGCCTGCCTGGCCCATCGCATAGGAAGCTGCACGCAGCACCGAGGCGCCCAGATCCAGCGAGGCTGCCACGAGTAGCCAGCCCAGTACTGCCGCCGCCGCCCGATACTCCGGGCCGGCTACGAGTTCGAGTAGTGGGCCACCAGCCGCTACGCCCACGACCACGATGAGCACTCCCCCCGCCGCGGCACCGGCGAGCGTGCGTGCCAGCAGCCAGCGCATGCCTTCGCCGCCGTAGTGCCACAACCTGGCAAAGTCGGGGAAGAGCACTTGCCGCAGCAGTAGCGCCGGGGTGGCAAGTACCGAAGAGAACTCGCGTGCCAGCCTGAACAGGCCAGCTTCGGCGGGCCCCAGTACGGCGCCCACCAGCAAGGTGGAGAGATGTTTGGGCGCCAGATCCAGATTGCTCTGGCAGTACACGACGCCAAGGAATCGGGCGAGCCCCGGGAATTCTTCCCGCCAGCCCCCGGATCGCACACTGCTGGGGCTTTGCACGCCAGTGTGGTGTTGCCACTCGCGCCAACCGCGCTGCATCGTGTAAGCCTGCTCAAGGGAGAACGCCACCCCCCACGCGAGCGCAAACAGGGCAACTCCACCGTTCGCGAGCCAAACCAGCGTCACGCCGGCAAGGCGGAGCAATGGACCGATGGTGAGTTGCCGAGCCAGGATGTCGAAGCGGTTGTAGAGCCGCAGCACCCCCTTGGCCGTGCCCGTCACGCCTGTCAGGAGCACCAGCCCGTAGAACTGTGCGAGATGAACCAGATCGGCAGTCCAGCCGAGCCATCCGCCCGCTGCGCCAGCCAGAAGACAGGCGGCAAGCGTGGCGCCGATACTCGTGGCCACGTCCACGCGCAGGCAGATCGCCAACAATCGTGCAAGTGAAGCCTGGTCGCCGCGCTCCAGCGCGGGCACGCCATAACGGATCACAGCCTCGAAAGGTTTGCAGTTGAAGAGCCCGTTCCAGACCAGAGCATAGGTGTGGAGCAGGACCACTGTGCCGAATTCCGCTGGCGGTAGCGTTCGTGCCATCAGCGCCGTGGAAGCAAGTGCAAGCAACGCCGAGACGGCGCGACCTGCCAGCAGGTGTCCCAGATTTCGGAGTATGTTCCCGAGTGCCCCGCTGCCGCCCCCTGGCGGAGAAACGGTCTCAGCCCGGGGCATAAGCCCCCAGCGTGCTCGAGAACGTGCGGTAGCTCAGGGCGTGCCTCGCGGCGGCGTCGGGCTCGCACATCCAGGAGCGCAGCCGTTGTCCGCGCATCGCGCGCAACACGCCTGCCTGCAGCAATCGCACGAGCAGTACGAGCGTTGTGACGCCAGTCCACAGTGCCACGGCAAGGAGCCCCCAATCAGGGCGCCCCGCGACCAGGGCCGCGGTAAGCAGGACGAGGCAGGGGTTGCGCCGCGCCGTGACGAGCCGGAACCATGCGTCGAAGGGCCTCCAACTGAACACCGAGCACTCCGCGAACAGGTGAAACGCACCTTCTACCACGCGACCACCGACGTAGCCCGCCACAATGAGTGCGTAGATTTCCCCTTCGGCCAAGACGCCGAGCAGATCGAATTCCGCTACGGCTTCGCCCCAGCAGAGGTACCAGAAAGGCGGGTGCAGCAGATCTATGCCGTGATCGAAGTAATGCCCGAACCGGCTCGACTGC
>JAGWXN010000079.1 GCA_018969885.1 Betaproteobacteria bacterium
TGTCTGCCTGCAGGTGGTCCGTGACGGGCAGATTCGCTTCTTCCCCGACCACTGGACCAGCACCTACAACCACTGGCTCGAAAATATTCAAGATTGGTGCATTTCCCGGCAACTCTGGTGGGGCCATCGCATCCCTGCCTGGTACAAGGCCGACGCTCAAGGCCAGCCAATTCACGACGGCACGGTGTTTGTCGCGCGTAATGAAGCGGATGCCCAGGCGCGGGCCCGCGCTGCGGGCTACCAGGGCGCATTGGTGCGTGACGATGACGTGCTCGATACCTGGTTCTCGTCGGCCCTGGTGCCCTTCACCTCGCTCGGCTGGCCCAAACAGACCGCTGACCTGGATCGCTATCTGCCCTCAAACGTACTGGTGACGGGCTTTGACATCATCTTCTTCTGGGTGGCCCGGATGGTGATGATGACCACCTTTTTCACGGGCAAGGTGCCGTTTCATCACGTCTACATCAATGCGATCGTGCGTGATTCCGAAGGCCAGAAAATGTCGAAGTCGAAGGGCAACACCATCGACCCAATCGATCTGGTGGACGGCATCACGCTCGAGGCGCTCCTCGAGAAGTCAACGGTTGGCCTCCTTCGAGCCGACCACAAGCAGCGGATCGACCGCTATATCCGCAGCAATTTCCCGCAGGGCATTCCAGCATTCGGGTCCGACGCGGTGCGCTTCACCTTCGCCTCGCTTGCCACCTTCGCCCGCACGCTCAACTTCGACCTCAGCCGCTGCGAGGGCTATCGCAACTTCTGTAACAAGCTCTGGAATGCCTCGCGTTTCGTGCTGATGCAAACCGAAGGGCGCGACTGCGGTTTCGAGCCCCACGAGGCGGGTGCCTGCGTACCAGGCGGCTATCTCCACTTCAACGCGGTTGACCGCTGGATCGTCTCAGCACTGCAGCGCACCGAAGCCGAGATCGAGCGTGCGTTGTCTGACTATCGCTTCGATCTCGCCGCGCGCGCGCTCTACGAGTTTGTCTGGGACCAATACTGCGACTGGTATCTGGAGCTAGCGAAGGTCAATCTTCAGGCAGACGATCAGGCGGTGGTTCGCGCCACGCGACGCACGCTGCTCCGCGTGCTCGAGGCGGTGCTGCGGCTCGCGCACCCCATCATCCCTTTCATCACCGAAGAGTTGTGGCAGAAGGTCGCGCCGATTGCGCAGCGCTACGGCGAGCGTGGCGTACAAAAACTCTCCGGAGAGGCGCTGGCCCAAGCAGTGGCCGAGCAGCGTCATCTGCTCATGCAGCAGCCCTATCCAAAAAGCGAACCTGGAAAAATCGACGAAAAGAGCGAAGCGTTCGTCAGTCAGCTCAAGCAGCTGATCGATGCATGCCGTGCCCTGCGCGGCGAAATGAACGTGTCGCCCGCGCAAAAACTCCCGCTCATCGCACAGGGTTCGCGCGAACAGCTCGCCGAATTCGCACCCTACCTGAAGGCGCTTGCAAAGCTCGAGGCTGTTGAAATCGTTGACGCGCTACCCGCTGGATCGATCGCGCCAGTGCAGATCGTGGGCGATTTCCGACTGATGCTGCGTGTTGAGATCGATGTAGTGGCGGAACGCGCGCGCCTCGATCGCGAAATCGCCCGCGTGTCAGGCGAGGTTCAGCGTGCCGGCGCCAAGCTCGGCAACGCGAGTTTTGTCGAACGTGCGCCCGCCAATGTGGTGGCACAGGAGCGTGAGCGTCTGGCTGGATTCGAGGCGTCACTCGCGCGGCTTCACGAACAGCGCGCGAAGCTGGGTTGATTGGGTTGACGGGGGCCCCGGCGAGCCCCTCGCAGGGTGAGCTCGCCGCTCAGCCCATCGACATGTAACCGCCGTCCACCGCCATGATCGTGCCGGTCATGTAGCGCGCAGCGTCTGAACACAGAAACAGAATCGGATCGGCGATCTCGGCGGGTTCGGCCCATCGGCCGATGGGCGTGCGCGACATGATCATCGCGTTTCGCTCCGGGTTTTCGCGCGCGCCCCGCGACAGTTCGGTGATGACCCAGCCAGGCGCCACCGCGTTGACGCGAATGCCATCAGCCGCATAAGCGGCGGCAAGCGACATGGTGAGATTGCGCACCGCGCCCTTCGATGCGGAATAGGCAGGCTGCTTGGGCCCCCCGAAAAACGACATGACCGAGCCAATGAACACGATGCTGCCGCGGCTCTGGGCGAGCAGCGGTCGGGCGGCTGCGCTGACCCGCATGCCTCCGTTCAGATTCACGTCAATGACGTGTGCAAACACGTCGGGGTCGTGCTCGGCATCGCGGCGGATCAGGCCGGCGCTGTTCACGACCGCGTCCAGTCTGGGCAACCCACCCACGAGGGCATCGACCGCTGCACGATCGGTCACGTCGAGCTGGCGAAGTTCAATGCCTTCGAAACCGGGATTGGCACGCGCTGCCGAAAGTTCCTGGTCGGTAAGACCGCAGGCGATCACGCTTGCGCCCGCCTGACGGAACGCGATGGCGGTGGCTGCGCCAATGCCGGACGTGCCACCGGTCACCAGGACATGACGACCCGAGTAATCGAAGCTCGCTTTCATGGGTTACCGCCTTTGAAGAAAAAAGGTCCATTGACGGTCCTGCTCGTCGACGCGCAGCAGCGTGTGTCCCGTTTGCCTCGCAAACGCTTCGAAGTCGCGCTTCGAGCCAGGGTCGGTCGACACCACCTTCAGCACCTGGCCACTGCCGAGATCGGTGAGCGCCTTTTTGGCCCGCAAAATCGGCAGCGGACAATTGAGTCCCCGCGCATCCACCTCGCGATCACAGGAGATTGCTTCATCAGCCATACCACACCCTCATTCATCGAGACATTTCATTAAGGCAGAACCCATGGCCCCAGCACTGCGCCCAGCGCAATCAACCAGAGCGGGTTCAACTTCGACACCAGACACACCAGAACGGTGAGCGCGCATAGGGCTGCGAGCGCCCAGTGAGTGACCGCACCCTCGGCGATTACCCAGCCCGCCGATAAGGTGAGCCCCACTGCAAGCGGTGACAGGCCCAGCCGGATGGCGCGAACCGCGCGCGTATCAAGGTTGCCACTGCGCCAGCGGTTGGCATGATAGGTGATCAGGCTGGACGGCACGAGCAATCCCAGGGTCGCGAGCACGGCTCCCAACAGCCCGGCGGTCTGCCAGCCCAAAAGCGTGACGAACAGGACATTGGGCCCTGGCACCGCCTGGGCCACGGCAATCGCCTCGCTGAACTGCGCGGCGGTCAGCAACGCCTTCTCGTCAACCATGTAGCGGCTGATGTCGGGCACCATCGAGACCGCGCCGCCCACCGCAATCGCCGACAGCATGGCGAAGTGCGCAAGCATCTCCAGCTGATCCCAGAACGTCATGGCGATTTCCCCTCCTTCCACCAGGCAAGCAGCACCGCAACCGGGACGGTGAGCGCAAGCACCTGCAGCAGGGGCCAGCGCAGCAGCGCGAGCCCAATGAAACTCGCGAGCCCGAATGCGAGCCATGGCCAGCGCCGGCGCTGCGCCCAGGCAAGCTTGAGTGCCATTGCAATGATGAGGCCCGAGGCCACCGCGGCCATGCCCGACAGGGCCTTCTGTACGGCCGGTACGCTTACGAATTGCGAATACACCAGGCCCGCTGTCAGCACGATCACCGCTGGAAACAGGACCAGGCCGGTGACCGCCACCACCGAACCGCGCCAGCCAAAATATCGGTGCCCTACGATGATCCCCACGTTGATGATGTTGGGGCCCGGGAGCAATTGGCCAAAGGCAAGCACTTCGAGAAACTCCTCGCGGCTCAGCCAGCGGCGATCGTCAACCAGGGTGCGCTGTGCCCATGGCAATACACCGCCAAACCCGTGCAGCGCGAGGGTGGTGAAGGCCACGAACAGATCGGCGAGCGAGCGGGGGGATGGACGGTCAGTCGAAGGTTGGGCTCCGCCCGTCATATCGGCCCCCGCCGGTCCGTGCCACGAGCGACGTAGAACAAGCTTCCGCCCAGAAGCAGCGCCATGCCCCAGAAGAGAGTTGCCACACCGAACACGCCTCCGATCGCGCCGAACGCGCCAGGCAGCAGCGTCTGCGTTCCGTTCACCAGCACCATCCTGAGACCCACCGCCTCCCCCGTCCGGTCAGGTGGCGCGAGCCGGTGAAGGAGCGACAGGACGATGGGCTGCGACACGCCCAATCCCATTCCCAGCACAAACGACAGCATCATCATGACCGGCAGAGATTCAGTCAGTGGATAGAGCAGATAAATGATGCCGCCCACGACATGAGACGCGAGAATCATGGGCCACTCGGGCACGCGCCGAGCGAGCCAGGGCACCGCGACCCGGATCACGAAGGTGGCAGCCGAATAGGACGCGAGCAAAATGCCGATGGCAGACGCCGACATGCCGATCGCGGAGCCGTAGATTGGAACGACGAACTGGTGCACGTCCCAGGCGGCCGAGATCACACCCACCGACAGATAGACCTTGCGAAGCGCCGGGTCACGCAGCAGATCGAACACACTCTGCTCGGCCGCAGACTCGCGCGAGTCGCCCGGCAGGCGCGGGCGCTCCTCGAACTTCACCCGGCTCAACCACCATGCCGTGCCAAGCGGCAGCAGCAGCAGGGCGAAAAACGCCGCACGGAAACCCGCGAAATCGATGATCGGTCCCACCAGGAGCGGACCGATGAACGATGAAATGGAAAAGCCGACCGACAGCAGGCCGAAATTGGTCGCCCGAGCCGCTGGCCCACCCAACTCGCCGCCCAGCTTTTGAATGGCGACGTTGATTCCCATGAAACCGAGCCCGGTGGCAGTGCTCGCTAGAAAGAGCGAGCCCACCTCCCAGGACAGTGCGGGCGCAAGAATGGCGACAGACAGCACAGCCAGGCCCCAGAACATGGGTTTCCGGGTTCCGATACGATCAACCAGTCGGCCGGCCGGTACCGACAGCACCATGGGCAGCAGCCCGAAAAACGCCATCAGCAGCCCGATGGTGAACGCCGAGGCACCGAGTTCGATGCCCCCCAGGGTGACCGCAATCCGGCAACCGACCAGCGCCGCATGAGACAGCACCGACATCCCGACCAGCGTCAGGAGCACGCGGCGGTGCCCCGACCCCGGATCGGCGCTGGCGCTGTCCGTCATCAGGCGCGGGCAGCCACCCAGCCCGAGACGCTGGCGAGCGCAGCCGCAAGTTGATCGGGTTGCGTGCCGCCCGCCTGCGCCATGTCGGGCCGTCCCCCGCCCTTGCCGCCCACCTGCTGGGCCACATGGTTGACCAGATCACCCGCCTTGACGCGGCTGGTGGCGTCGGCCGTGACCCCGGCAATGAGGCTGACCTTGTCACCGTCGACAGCGGCCAGGACGATGGCTGCGGTTCGCAGCTTGGACTTGAGCTGATCGACTGTATCGCGCAGGACCTTGACGTCGGCCCCTTCGAGTGTTGCCGCCAGCACTTTGATGCCGTTGACCTCCACCGCGCTCGCCGCCAGATCATCGCCCTGGGAGGATGCGAGTTTGGACTTGAGCCGTGCGACCTCTTTTTCAAGGGCGCGCACCGATTCGAGGATCTGTGCGAGCTTGGCCGGCACCTCGGTGGCAGACACCTTGAGCGCCCCCGCCGCGCTGCCCAGCGTAGCCGAGGCCGCCTGGACCCAGGCGAGCGCGTTGTCGCCTGTGACCGCTTCGACCCGGCGGATCCCCGCTGCAACCCCCGATTCGGCGACGATCTTGAACGGCCCGATATCGCCGGTTCGGCGCACATGCGTGCCGCCGCAGAGCTCTCGGGATGATCCGATGTCGAGCATCCGAACCGTGTCGCCGTATTTTTCGCCAAAGAGCGCCATGGCACCGGCACGGACCGCGTCGTCGAACCCCATCACGCGAGCCTCGGTGGCGGCATTGGCGAGGATTTCGTCGTTCACGCGCGCCTCGACCAGACGGATCTCTTCGTCGGTCACGGCTGCATGATGAGAAAAATCGAAACGGGTACGCTCGGCATCGACCAGTGAACCCTTCTGCTGCACATGGGCGCCGAGCACCTCGCGCAGGGCCTTGTGCATGAGGTGGGTGGCCGAGTGGTTTCGAACGGTGCGGGCGCGCCTGACGGTATCGACCTGCGCGGCGAGCGTATCGCCCACCGCCAGACGGCCAGCCATCAGCGTGCCGTGATGGCCGAAGACGTCGGCCTGGATCTTGCGCGTGTCCTCAACCTCAAAGCGTGTGGTGTTATCGGCCGAGCACAGCAGGCCGGCATCGCCCACCTGGCCGCCCGACTCGGCATAGAACGGCGTGCGGTCAAGCACCACCACCGCTTGCTGACCGGCCGCGACCGCCTGCACCGCCACCCCGTCAGCATAGAGCGCGAGCACCCGCGCTTCGGTCACTTCGAGATGCTCATAGCCATCAAAGCGCGTGGGTTCGCCGCTGTATTCGAGCCCCGCGGCCATGCGGAATTTGCCGGCCGCGCGCGCCTGTTCGCGCTGCCGATCCATGGCCACCTCAAAACCCGCTTCATCGACCGTGACCCCGCGCTCGCGACAGACATCGGCGGTGAGATCCAGCGGGAAGCCGTAGGTATCGTAGAGCCTGAAAGCGGTGTCGCCGTCCAACAGTTTTGCACCGCCACCGAGTGCCTGCTCGAGGATGGCCATGCCGTGCGCGAGCGTCTCACCGAAGCGCTCCTCTTCCTGGCGCAGCACATCGGCCACCCGCTCGCGCGCCGCGGTGAGTTCGGGATAGGCGCTCCCCATCACCGCATCGAGTTCAGCGACCAGCCGGTGGAAGAAGGGGTTCGACTGCCCCAGCTTGTGGCCATGACGAAGCGCCCGCCGGATGATTCGGCGGAGCACATAGCCGCGCCCCTCATTGCCCGGAATGACGCCGTCGACGATGAGAAAGGAGCAGGCGCGGATATGGTCAGCGATGACGCGCAGGGACGGGTTGGCGAGATCGGCGCATCCGGTTTCACGCGCGGCGGCACGAATGAGGTCCTGGAACAGATCAATTTCATAGTTGCTGTGCACATGCTGCAGCACCGCCGCGATGCGTTCCAGGCCCATGCCAGTGTCGACGCAGGGCTTGGGAAGCGGGGTGAGCGTTCCTGCCTCGTCGCGTTCGAACTGCATGAACACCAGGTTCCAGATCTCGATGTAGCGATCGCCGTCGGCTTCAGGCGATCCCGGGGGCCCCCCCCAGATGCCGGCGCCGTGATCGTAGAAAATTTCCGAACACGGGCCGCAGGGGCCGGTATCGGCCATCTGCCAGAAATTATCGGAGGCGTAGCGCGCACCCTTGTTGTCGCCAATTCGCACGATGCGCTCGACCGGCACGCCGATTTCCTTGGCCCAAATATCAAAGGCCTCGTCGTCTTCGGCATAGACGGTGATCCAGAGCCGCTCTTTGGGCAGCGCATAGACCCCGGTGAGGAGTTCCCAGGCGAATTGGATCGCGTCGCGCTTGAAATAATCGCCAAAGGAGAAGTTGCCCAGCATCTCGAAAAAAGTATGGTGCCGCGCGGTGTAGCCCACATTTTCGAGGTCGTTGTGCTTGCCCCCCGCGCGGACACTACGCTGCGAGGTGGTGGCGCGACGATAGTTTCTGTGCTCCTTGCCCAGGAACACGTCCTTGAACTGCACCATGCCACTGTTGGTGAAAAGCAGCGTGGGGTCGTTGCCCGGCACGAGCGGGCTGGAGGCCACAATGGTGTGACCTTTGGATTCAAAAAACCGCAGGAATTTTTCTCGGATATCGGCCGACTTCATGGTGAGCCCGGTTCAAAGTGCGCAACCCTCCATTTTACGTTGCGCCATGGAATCCTGTAATTTTCGCTCCGCTTCCCCGGGCAGACGCCCGCCGCATCGTTGCTCAACACGGACATTCCCATGAAGGCGATTCTCGACGGTATTCGCGTCCTCGATCTCACCCGGGTTTTGGCCGGCCCCTGGTGTACCCAGAATCTGGCGGATCTCGGCGCTGACGTGATCAAGGTCGAGAAACCGGGAGACGGCGATGACACCCGGAGCTGGGGGCCCCCTTTCCTCAGGAATCGCGACGGCAGCGACACCCGCGATGCCGCTTATTTTTTGTCAGCCAATCGCAACAAGCGCTCGATCGCGGTCGATATCGCAAGCCCCGCAGGGCAAAAAGTGATCCGCGATCTGGCCCGGGTGAGCGACGTGGTGGCCGAAAACTTCAAGGTCGGGCAACTGCGCAAATACGGCCTGGACTACGACAGCCTGAAGGCGATCAACCCGCGCCTGGTGTATTGCTCGATCACCGGCTTTGGGCAGACCGGACCGTGGTCGCATCGCGCGGGCTATGACTTCATCATCCAGGGCGTCGGCGGCCTCATGTCGGTGACCGGCGAGGCCGATGATCGCCCCGGGGGCGGCCCGCAGAAGGCCGGGGTGGCGGTCGTGGACCTCTTCACCGGCATGTACGCCACCCAGGCCATTCTCGGGGCGCTCTTTCACCGTGAACGGACCGGCGAGGGACAGTACATCGACGCAGCACTCCTTGACGTACAGGTGGCCATGATGGCCAACATGAATACCAATTTCCTGGTGAGCGGTCAGCCCCCGAAACGCTGGGGCAACGCGCACCCGAATCTGGTGCCCTATCAGGCCTTCAAGGCCTCGGACATGTGGATCATCCTCGCGGTGGGTAACGACGATCAGTTCCGGCGTTTCTGCGAGGTCGGCAATTGTCTTGAACTCACGAGAGATCCGCGTTTCGTACGCGTGCCCGACCGGATCCGCAACCGCGAGCAACTGATCCCGCTGCTGGCCGAGATCATTGCGCAGCGTACCGGCGAACAGTGGATCAGCGGATTGGAGACGGCGGGCGTACCTTGCGGGCCAATTAACAACCTGGCCCAGGTCTTCGAAAATCCACAGGTAAAGGCGCGCGGCATGCGCCAGTCGATCGAACGCGAGGACTCAGGTCCGATCGAACTGGTTACCAACCCGATCCGCTTCAGCGAAACGCCTGCCACGCTCCGCCGCCCCCCTCCGAAGCTCGGTGAACACACCGAGGAGGTGCTGCGAGATGTACTGGGCTACGAGCCTGAAACCATTCGGGAACTCGCGCCACGCCAGTCTTGAGTACGGGCTTGGCCGGGCCATGAATCGCACCCGCCGGGCCGCTTCGACACGCGACCCGTTTACGCGAACCACCCCATCGGCTACCATCGCGGCTCGTCATAACCACAGTCAGACCGGGTTGGCCCGCTAACCCGGCCCAGATCGACGTCCGAAAGTGCAGTGAAAGGAGACAGCTGGTGAAGCTTCGTAATCATCAGGATTTTTGGTCGGGAACGATGTTCGTCGTTCTCGGCGTTCTATTTATCGTGCTCTCGCGTCAATATCAGCTTGGCACCGCAGCCAAGATGGGCCCAGGGTATTTCCCGACCGTGCTGGGCGGCATCCTCGCCGTGCTGGGCGGCATGATCGTCCTGAGCGCCTTCGCCAAGTCCAACCCCGAGGCCAAGCTCTCTCCGGTCGGCTGGCGTGAGCTTTTCCTGCTGCTGGGGGGCGTGCTGCTGTTCGCAATCCTGTTGCCTAAGCTGGGCCTGATCGTCTCGCTCTGGATCCTCATCTTCGTCTCGGCGCTCGGAAGCCACGAGTTCAACTTCAAGGAAACCTTCCTGTCCGCGATCGTCTTGAGCGTGCTCGGCTGGGGTGTGTTCGCCAAGGGACTTGAACTGCAGCTGGCAGTCTGGCCCAAGTTCCTCACGCAGTAACCGGAGCGCGACGATGGACGGATTATTTGCAAATCTCTCGCTCGGCTTCTCGGTCGCAGCCACAGCCACCAACCTGTTTTACTGCTTCGTAGGCGTGCTGTTCGGCACGCTGGTGGGCGTGCTGCCGGGCATTGGACCGCTCGCCACGATCGCCATGCTGCTGCCCATCACCTACAAGATGACCGACCCGACCACGGCGCTCATCCTGCTGGCGGGCATTTACTACGGCGCACAGTACGGGGGTTCAACCACTGCCATTCTGGTCAAGCTGCCAGGTGAAACCTCATCGGTGGTGACCACCCTGGACGGCTATCAGATGGCCCGGGTCGGTCGAGCTGGCCCGGCACTCGCCACTGCAGCCATTGCATCGTTCTTCGCCGGCACGGTCTCCACCCTCGCCATTGCGGCGTTTGCCCCGCCGCTTGCGGAGGTGGCCTTCAAGTTCGGCCCAGCGGAATACTTCTCGCTGATGGTGCTGGGCCTGATCGCAGCCGTGGTGCTTGCGCAGGGTTCCATCGTCAAGGCGCTTGCGATGGTGGTGCTGGGCCTGCTGCTCGGCATGATCGGCACCGACGTCAACTCGGGGGTCGCGCGCTTCTCGTTCGAAATCCCGGAGCTCACCGACGGCATCGAGTTCGCCGCAGTAGCCATGGGCATGTTCGGATTCGGCGAGATCATCGCCAACCTCGAACAGCGCGACAACCGGCAGGTGTTCACCAGCAAGGTGGGCCGCCTGATGCCGTCAGCCGAAGACTTCCGCCGAATCACCTGGCCGATCGTGCGCGGCACGGTGCTGGGCGGGGCGCTGGGTATTCTGCCTGGTGGCGGGTCGGTGCTGTCGGCCTTCTCCGCTTACGCCATCGAAAAGAAAATCTCGAAGACCCCGGAGAAATTCGGTACCGGCATGATCGAGGGCGTGGCAGCGCCCGAGGCCGCCAATAACGCCGGCGCCCAGACCTCGTTCATCCCCATGCTCACCCTGGGTATCCCCACCAACGCGGTGATGGCGCTGATGGTGGCGGGCATGATGATCCACAACATCCAGCCGGGTCCGCAGGTCATGACCAGCAACCCCAAGCTGTTCTGGGGTCTGATCGCCTCGATGTGGATCGGTAACCTGATGCTGCTGATCCTGAATCTGCCGCTGGTGGGTCTGTGGATCAAACTCCTCACGATTCCCTACCGAATCCTGTATCCCGCCATTCTGATGTTCTGCTGTATCGGCGCCTACTCGCTCAACAACTCGGTGTTCGACATTTACATGACGATCCCGTTTGCGATCCTGGGCTATGTGTGCGTGAAGTTGAACTGCGAGCCAGCGCCACTGCTCTTGGGCTTCGTACTGGGCAAGCTGATGGAGGAGTACCTGAGACGAGCCATGACGATCTCGCGAGGCGATCCCATGGTGTTTATCACGCGGCCGCTGTCTGCCACCATGCTGGCCATTGCCGCGGTGCTCCTCATCATCGTGTTCCTGCCATCGGTGGCAAAGAAACGGGAAGAGGCATTCGCCGAGGAAGAAAAGTAGCGGCGCTCACTGGCCCAGGCGGCACAGACCGCCTGATCAAAAGCCCGCGTTCACCGCGGGCATTTTTTCGTCTGCGTGGTGGGGGGCGCGAGACGCGCGCTCAGCGATCGCTTGATGAACCCCGGGCGGCACGGCGGCTCAATAGCGCACGAATACCCCAGACGGCAATCGCCAAAGCCAGGGCGCCTGCGGCGAGATGATCAGGTTCAGACAGCAGATGCATGACGGCCTGCAGCCAGTCGGCGCCGTGGTGGCCCGGATGGGCAGACGCGATCGCGGGAAGTGCGGCGAGCGTCAGGCCCAGCGCGCGGGAACGCAGCGAGACAACGATCGGGGCAAGGCGTGTGAACATGGGCGTTTTCTCCGGAAGATCAATGAACCAGCAGGCCGCGGGTTTCGATGTGGCGCACCACGTCGTCAAGTCCCTGCCCGGTCTTGAGGTTGGTAAATACGAAAGGTCGCTCGCCACGCATGCGGCGGGCATCC
>JAGWXN010000533.1 GCA_018969885.1 Betaproteobacteria bacterium
CTGCAGCATTTCGGCGAACTCGGGTTGACGAATGAAATGATGAACCGGCCGCTGCGTGCCAAAGATGCCATGCAGCGACTGCGCCGCCTGATTGCTCCAGCTGACATGATCGTAGCGGTCGAGGAGCACCAGACCGTCGGGCAGTCGGTCGACGGCTGCGTGAATGCGTTCGAGTTCGGAACCCAGTTCGGTGACGGTCGCCTGCTGCTGGCGCGAGAACCGGTTCAGACGCTCGATGAGCGGGGTCCAGATTCCCCAGCCGATCGGCAAGGGGCGGTTGCGCGGAAGATTGGCCCAGGCTGTGAGGCGCGAAACGAAACTGGCCTGATACAGCACGGCCACCACCAAAGCGAGCACCAACAACGCGAACGCGAACGCCGGCGACAGGAAGCGATGTAGCCACGCTGCCACCAGGATGATGAGCGCAGCGAACCCGAGCGAGCGAAACCAGATCAAGGTGACTGCCGGACCTTCATTGAGGCAGGAAGCGGTAGCCGCCTCCACGCACGGTTTCGATCAGTCGATCATGACCGCCAGGCGTGAGCGCAAGGCGCAGGCGCCGGATGTGAACGTCGACCGTCCGTTCTTCAATATACACGTTGTCTCCCCAGACCCGGTCGAGCAGCAGCGCGCGGGACAGCACACGGTCGGGGTGGCGCATCAGAAACTGGAGCAGCCTGAACTCGGTGGGGCTGAGGTCGACCGGCGCGCCGTGCGAGAACACGCGTAGCGTCTCGGGCTCCAGCCGCAGCCCGGCGAATTCCAGCGGGTTCTGTGTGGTCTCTGGGGCGGCACGGCGGAGAAGCGCGCGGACGCGGGCGATCAGCTCGCGCGGCGAGAACGGCTTGGTCATGTAATCGTCGACGCCGGTCTCAAAGCCCTGCAGCTTGTCTCCCTCCTGGGCCCGAGCGGTGAGAAGCAGAACCGGGACCTCGGCGGCTCGGCTGTTCGACCGGATTTCACGCGCAAACTCGATGCCCGAGCGTCCGGGCAACATCCAGTCGAGCACGATCAGATCAGGCAGGCGAAGCTGGAGTTCGGCGCTGGCGGCCTCCGCGCTCTCGCAGCACACCGGGGTAAATCCCGCGTGCTGCAGGTTCACGCGCAGCAGTTCGCGGATTTGCGGGTCGTCTTCGACGATCAGGATTCTTGCAGTCATGCTGGGCGGGGATCGGTCATCCAACCCCTTAGTATTCAGCTGGCAGATGACAATCGTGTGACGGTCGGCGCGGGGACGGCGCTATTGACCGACGCTGAAGAAACTGCGGCGTCCGCGCAACTCGGCAAGGTGGCGGACTAGCGTCTGGAAGTCGTCTTCGCTATCGACCGGATTCAGGCGCTCGGTGTTGACGATCAGCAGCGGGGCGGCGTCGTAGTCGTGAAAATATCGGCTGTACTGCTCGATGAGCGCCCGCAGGTAAGTCTCGGAGATGGAGGCCTCCATGTCGATTCCGCGTCGCCGAATGCGTTCAATCAGGGTATCGGGCTGGGCCTGCAGACAGATCACCAGATCGGGGATCGGGGCCTGGGGCTGCACGCTCGCAAGGATGTTCTGATAGAGGCGCAGTTCATCGTCATCGAGGGTGAGCCGGGCAAACAGCGGGTCTTTATCGAGCAGGAAATCGCCCACCACGGCCTGCGCGAACAGGTCGCGTTGCGCGAGTTCGCGCAACTGCCCAACCCGCTGGAACAGGAAAAAGAGCTGCGTGGGCAGCGCGTAGCGGCGGCTGTCGCGATAAAAGCGCTCGAGGAACGGGTTGTCGGCCGGCTCTTCAAGAACCGTTTCCGCGCCAAAACGCTCGGCCAGACGACGCGCGAGCGATGTCTTGCCAGCGCCGATCGGTCCTT
>JAGWXN010000080.1 GCA_018969885.1 Betaproteobacteria bacterium
CGAATACGCTCCGCGAATTCATCGCTCACGCCAAGGCCAATCCGGGCAAGCTTCGCTTTGGTAGCTCCGAACCGTCATCTCGTCTGGCGGGCGAGCAGTTCAAGCAGCAGGCTGGCGTCGATCTCACCCATGTGCCCTACAAAGGCGGCTCGATGATCATGACTGACATGCTGGGCGGGCATATTGAGGCGGGCTTTACCAGCACGCTCACCGTGCTGCAGCACTACAAGTCGGGCAAGCTTCGCGTGCTGGCCGTGGCAGGGCGTGCACGCCACCCCTCAATGCCTGATGTTCCCACGGCTATTGAAGCGGGACTCCCGGAGTATGAAACCTATGCCTGGTATGGCATGTACACCACCCGCAGTGTGCCGTCCGACATCACCAGCCGCATCCAGAAGGACATTGCGCGCATCGTTCAACTGCCCGAAATGCGCGAGAAGCTGAATCAGTTTGGTGCCGAGCCCGTGGCGAATACGCCGGAGCAATTCGCTGCGTTCACACGCGCCGAGTTTGAAAAATATGCGAAGCTGATCAAACAGGCCGGGATTCAAGCGGAGTAGTAGCAAGGCTCGTAGCGAGGCCCACCCCGCCACGAGGACCAACGGCTGATCGAGGCGCCGCTGCCGCTCAAACAGGCGCCGAAACCGCCGCCGGCAGCCCCAGCAGTCGCCGCGCATTGCCCTCCAGGATTGCCGCCTGATCGGCCTCCGAGAGCCCTGGATGTGTGCTGACCACCTCAACCGGCTGCTCATAGGCAATCGGGAAGCAGTAGTCGCTACCCATCATGATGCGATCGGCGCCGATGTGGCGAAGCAGATAGTCAAGCACCTCTTCGGAATAGCCGATGGTGTCGTAGTGAAAGCGTTTGAGGTAGCTGAGGGGGTCGGCTGACAGCGGTTTCAGATCCTGACGCTTCTCCCAACCCCGGCGCAGGCGCCCCACCAGCCAGGGAAACGCGCCGCCAGCATGCGGCAGTACCACTTCAAGCTTTGGAAACCGATCAAGGACGCCACCAAAAATGAGATGCGCTGCGGCCACCGCGGTTTCAAAAGGATTACCCAGCAGATTGGTGAGATAGAAACGCTCGAGCCGATCAGGCGCGAGCACGAAGGTGGGATGCAGAAACACCGGTAAACCCAACGCTTCGAGCCGCTCCCACACGGGCGTGAACGCTGCGTCTGACAGATCGCGATCGAGCACGCAGGTGGCAATGCACACGCCTCGAATCCCGGGTAGAGATGGCAGCCGATCGATTTCGCGGAGCGCGAGATCAACCGCCTGAAGGGGTAGCGTAGCAAGGCCCACAAACCGCGCCGGATCCGACTGATGTGCCTCGGCAAGGCAGTCGTTATAGAGCACAGCCAGGCTGTTGCCGTCTTCACGACCCGCCCAGTAAACCATGGGCTGCGAAAGCGACAAGGCCTGCGCCGAGACGGCTTGGCCCGCCATGGCCTCGCGCCTTGCATCGAGATCGATGAAGCGCGGGCCAGTGGGCCCGGTTGAAAGATGTCCGTGCCGAAAGCGCGGGCCCGCCCCAGCCACCTCCTCCCAGACCAGGCCATGCGCAGGGCCTCGCCGTTCGAGTTCGGTGAGCCATCGCCGCGGGAACCAATGAGCATGAATATCAATCGGACAGCATGCGCAGCGCATCAGAGGAGCCTCAGCGTGACAAGCGATAGTTGCGGAATGTAGGTGACCAGCATGAGCGCGATCACGCTGGCAATGATGAACGGCACCACAGCCGGATACATGACCGACATGGGTAAGCGAAATACTGCCTGCCCCACAAAGAGATTGATGCCGAAGGGGGGCGTGAAGGTACCAATGCTGAGGTTCATCACCACGATCACGCCGAAGTGCACCGGGTCGACGCCAATCGCCTTGGCAACCGGCGCGAGGAGCGGTGTGAGCACCAGAATGGACGATGCGGTATCGAGGAACATGCCAACGATCAGAAGCAGAATATTGATCGCCATCAGCACCATCCAGGGCTCGAACTTGAGTGCAATCACCCAGGAGACCAGGCTCTGTGGCACGTTATTGACTGTGAGCAGCCAGGAGAACACACCGCCCGCCGCCACGATGATGAACACCTGCGCGGTAAGCACCATGGAGCGCCCCGCCGACAGCAGAATTTCGAAAGCACCGATCTCGCGGTAAACGAGGCCGACCACCAGCATCGCGTAGACGCAGGCAATACCTGCGGCCTCGGTGGGTGAGAACACCCCCGCGTAGATGCCACCCAGCACTGCAACGGGCGCAAGAATCGACCAGATGCCATCGCGGGTGGCTTCCAGAAACTCGGCCAGACTGAACGGCGTGCCTCGCCCCTCGGCACTACGCCCCACCACCCAGAAAATGGTCAGTGCGAGACATGCGGCCATCACCAACCCGGGAACCAACCCGGCTGCAAACAGTTTGACGATCGAGGTTTCAGCCGAAATGCCGTAGAGGATGAAGCCGATGGAAGGCGGGATGAGGTTGTCGATGGCAGCGCTTGAAACCAGGAGCCCTGATGCGAAGCGCTCGGAATAGCCTGCCTCACGCATGCGGGTGTAGGTGAGGCTGCCGACCGCAGCAACTGTGGCGGCGGTAGAACCCGAGACGGCACTGAAGACCGCGGTGGTTCCCAGCGCCGTGAGGGGTAGCGCGCCACGCATGCCGCCCAGTATCGCCATGACCCAGCGCACCAACCGGCGCGACACGCCGCCACGGCCCATCAGGTCGCCCGCGAAAATGAAGAACGGCACCGCCAGCAGCGCGAACTTGTCGATGCTGCTGTACATGGTCTGATGAAGCGCAGTGGCCGGAACCGTTCCGAAGATGAGCAGCACCGCCGTCGCAGTGGTGAGCAGCACCAGGAAGAACGGAAAGCCGAGTGACAGCAGGCCAAGCGGCAAAACCGAGAGCAGCCAGGTCATTGGCCATCCCCGGTGTCGGGATTGGAAGGCGAGGTTGAACCGAATACCCAGCGACGCCAGCGAACCAGCACAGCGAGTGCTGAGAGCGAGAATCCGATCAGTAGCGCCGAGTGCGGGATGACCTTAGGAATCTGCGCGCCCGCACTCACCGCCTCGGTCTGCGCAAACAACTGCACGATGGTAAACGACTGCCAGGCGATGAAGGCGCATACCGAGGCGAGTGTGACTGCGATGACCCCGTTAAGGGCCACGCGGGCGCTACCCGAAACGCGTGTCGAGAACAGATCCATATTCAGGTGGTCACAGCGCCAGGTGACCACTGCTGAGCCTAGAAAGACGCCCCAGATGGTGAGCGCAACCAGCACCTCTTCGGCCCAGAAGATGGGCTTGGCGAACGCATAGCGCCCAATCACATTGGCGAGATTGAGGATGACGCCCGCCAGCATGACGCAGCCCAGCACCGCATAGATGCCACGCAACGCCCGGCTTTCGACAGGCGCTGCGTTAGCGGGCTCAGCGGGCGGCACTGCGTTCATGCCGCGAGAAAGGGCGACACGGCTTAGTACTTGTTCGCAGTGGCAAGCATCTTGCGGTAGAACGCATTGACCGCCGCATTATCTTTGGTGACTTCCTCGCCGATGCCACCCAGCAGGGTGTTGAGCCGCGCCTTGTCGGCATCCGAGAAACGCAACCACTCGCCGCCCGCCTCCGACCAGCGCTTGCGCGAGGCCTCATCGATTTCCCGCGAGCGCGCCATCATGCGCGGCTGGAGCTTGGCCGCTTCATCGATGACCAGCTGACGCAGATCGGCGGGAAGCTTGTTCAGGAACGCGCGGCTCACGACCCCCACGGACACCACCATGGTGTCGTTGGACTCAGTGAGGAATTTTGAAATCTCATTGAACTTGAGATTCACATACACCGCAGTGGCGCTTTGGGTGCCGTCGATCACGCCCTGCTGCAGGCCGGGAATGACTTCGGACAGATCCATCGGAACCGCGGTGCCGCCCAGCTGGCGCATCTTCGCGCGCTCGGCCGGCGTGGCGTTTACGCGCAGCTTCTTACCCTTGATGTCATCGAGCGTGCGGATGGGTTGCTTACCGAAATAATTTGCAAAGGCAAACGTGTAGGTCGATACGACCTGCATGTTGCGGTTCGCGCCCAGCGACAGAATTTCCTTGTTCAGCTCCGCATCAAGCAGCGTCTTTTCAGCATGGATCATGTCCTTGAACAGCATGGGAATGCTGAAGGTGCCGAAACGGGGGTCAATACCGGCAAAAAAGTCGGCTGGTGCAGTGAAGGCCTCGACCGTGCCCAGCTGCAGGCCTTCGATCTGACTGGCGATGGTCCCCAGCTGATTCCGGGGAAAGAGGTTCACCGCAATACGCCCCTTCGAACCAGCCTCCAGCGCCTCTTTCATCCAGGTGCCCCACTGGTGCTGGATGTCATTTAACGTGGCAAAGCCGATCTTCATGGTGAAGTCGGCGGCTCGGGCAGGCATGCCTGCGCCGATGAGCGCGGATGCCGCGAGGCCTTGCTTCAGGAACCGGCGCTTGCCAGTGTGGGTAACGGGTTTCATGGGGTGTCTCCAGTCAGTTTTTTTGAAGGGCGTGAAGGCGAAAAGGGGCTACCAGACCAGATCGCCCTCTCGGATCAGCATCTTGCAGCGCTCGGCCTCGGTGTAGGGCGCGTGGGCCACCCCGCACGGCATGCGAAACCAGGTGCCCGCCTCATAGGTGGAGAACTGGTCTTTCAGCACGCCCTCCAGCACGAAGGTTTCTTCGCCGATGGAGTGATCGTGAGACGGAATTTTCCGATTGGTGTGCACATGACCGATGCGGCCGGTTTCAATGCCGGTGCTGTTCGGATAGAGGTGCAGGACATCGGCGCCACGGTGCGGAAATTCGAGCCACTTGGCATTGACCGCATCGATCACGATGCGGGTACTGTCGGGCATGATGGGCACACGCCACTTCATGTAGAGCACGCAGCCCCCCGCTGAATGGAGCGAATGCGCGGTGCCGGCCGGTTGCCGCACGAAGGTATGTTTGCCGTAGGTGCCATGCTCATCGGCACACTCGCCCTCGACCACGAAGAAATCCAGCCGCTCGGCCACAGTGGTGTGCGGCAGGCGCGCGCCCGGCTCGAACTTGAGCAGCGATGTTTCTCGACCCATGCGCGGATGGCTGACGAACTCGAGCACCTTGCGGGTAATGCCGGCCCACTCGGTGGGCTCCCAGGACATCGTGCGCGTGTCCATGAATGCGACCTGATTGCAGTTGGCGTTGACCTCGGGGGCAGAACGCATGACGGCACCTCTTGACGGACTAACGTTGAACGGATCAAATAACTGTAAGAGCATGAATTAGCGATTGTCAACGTCAATATCGATATTCACCCAGGACACGCCCATGAATGACGAACCGGTCATCGCCCAGAAAGCACCCTACAAAGTCGAATTGCTGGAGGGTTACCGCTACGCATGGTGCTCATGCGGGCTCTCCAAACAGCAGCCCTTCTGCGACGGCTCGCACACCTCCACCAAAAGCGGCATGAAGCCGGTGGTCTGGACACAGCAGAAAACCGTCACCGCCTATCTGTGCGGCTGCAAGCGCGGCGGCAAGGTGCCCTACTGCGACGGCACGCACAACGGTCTCTGAACCCGCCCGCCCCACATGAGCACCCCCGGCTCGTCGATGTCGGAAAGCGCCACGCTCGCACAGTCCATCGCGCATCAGTTGCGCGATGACGTGCTGAACGGGCGCTACCCGCCCGGCGAGCGACTACGCCTCGAAGACCTCAAGAACAACTTTGGCGTGAGCTGGAGCCCCGTCCGCGAGGCGGTCACGCGCCTGGTGAGCGAGGGACTGATCGTGGCTGACAGCCAGAAAAGCTATCGCGTAGCGCCGGCTTCGCGTGCTGAACTTGCCGAGACCATCAGCCTTCGGGTGCTGCTCGAGACCCGCGCGCTCCGCGAGGCCATCGCACGCGGCACTGACGCCTGGGAGGTCGATGTGCTGAGCGCGCATCATCGGCTTGCCAAACTTGAGTCACAGCGCATCTCGGGCCAGCAGATCAACGACTGGGAGGCCTGGCATCACGCGCTCCATCAGGCGCTCACCCAGGCTTGCGGCTCGCCGATCCTGCTTCAGTTCTGTCAGCATCTCAACACCATTCAGGATCGCTACCGACGCATCTTCTTCACGCAGCATGATGTCGACCGTGATGTGGCGGCCGAGCATCGGCAAATCACAGAGGCCACGCTGGCGCGGGATGCCAAGCTCGCCTGCAAACTGCTCGCCGACCATATCGAGCGAACGGGGCGCAACATTCTCACCACCATGCCGGAATAGGCCCGCTTCGTCCATGACCCTGCTTCGCACCGACGACGCCGAGCTCTACTACGAGCTCCATGGTGACGGCCCACCGCTCGTACTCATCCACGGCGCAAGCGGCACCCATCTGGCGTGGTGGCAGCAGGTGGCCGAGTTCCGTCATCACTTCAGCTGCCTGATCTACGACCTGCGCGGCTATGGCCGCTCTCGTGCATTGGGTGAGCTCGATCCCGCCGACGGCGAGGCACATGTCCGCGATCTGGCCGCGCTCATCGAACACACGGGCTTCGGCGGAGAGCCTCTCAACCTGATGGGTGCGTCCCTCGGTTCAGCCCCGGCGCTTCGCTTTGCCGCCGACCACCCGGAGCGCATCGCGCGACTGGTGCTGTGTTGCGGGCCCGGCTGCGTCAGCACCCCCCGTATCGACCAGGGGTGGGCGGAACGAATCGAGCGTATGAAGGCGCGTTACAAGCAGGTGGGCGCAAGCGAATCACCGCTGCCAGCGGGCGTGCCGCGTGTGCGCAGTGCCGGCGAGAAGGAACGGTTTGCGGCCGCCTACCACCCCTATGGGCCGGTTGGCGAGGCCATGCACCTCGATTTCCCGGCACTCACATTCCTGTATGCCGAGATCATGGCCTCGTCGGGTGGCCCGCCTACGCCGGCCACCTTCCCGGTCTTTACCGGCCGACCCGTCTATGCCACCGACGCCGCGCAACTCATGTTTCCGGTTCTGGTGGCAGGCGGTACCGATGATCCGCTCTTTGCAGCCGATGAGTTACGCGAGGTGGCTAGCCTGTTTCCGAACGGTCACTGCGATCTTTTCAAGGGCGCGGGGCACTTGGCCTACTACGAGCGACCGCGACGCTTTAATGATCTGGTGATGGCGTTTTTGCGCGGCACGGCGTGAGCGCGCAGCGGCCGCGCATCGCCCACTTGATACCGCACGCCCCGATCACCGCCGGTGAGCACGCCAACCTTTACCCTGCTACACCGCGATGACCGGCTCGCCGTGATCGCTAAACCCGTGGGCTGGCTGGTCCATGCAACCGCGCTCGATCGCGGGGAAACGCGCGTGGTCCTGCAGGCGCTTCGCGAGCAACTCGGTCAGACAGTGTTTCCGCTGCACCGCCTCGATAAGGCCACCAGTGGCGTTCTTGCCTTTGCGCTCGACTCGAGCACGGCGCGCTCCCTCGGTGAATGTTTCGAGCGCGGCGAGGGGATCAGTAAAACCTATCGTGCCATCGTGCGGGGCTGGCCAGCGGGTGACCAGCTGATCGACCATCCGCTCACCCGAATGAAAGACGACCGCGGTGCGGCACGAACGCACAGCCTGCCCGCGCAAACCCATCTTCGGGTGCTAAACCGGGATGCCCTGCCGGTGGCGCACGGGCCTTATCCGGAAATCCGATATGCGGAGCTTGAACTCCAGCCGCTCACCGGACGTAGGCATCAGATCAGGCGCCACCTGAAGCACATTGCGCATCCGGTGATCGGGGACTCGACCCACGGGAAGGGCCCGCTTAATCGAGCGGTGTCCGAGCATCTGGGCCTTACGAGACTCTGGCTTCACGCGGAAAGCCTGGAGCTTGTCATGCCAGGCGCGCGCGAGGCTCTGAGATTTATGGCACCCACAGGGCCCGAGTGGCAGGTCTGGCGGAAAACACCCACGTCTTCCGACCAGACCGCTTCATCTGAGTGCTAGCCCAAGCGTGCAGGCCTTACATTCCGGCCTGCGAGACGAACTTGATGTTCAGGTAAGGCTCAATCGCCTCTGCTCCTCCCTCGGAGCCGTAGCCTGAATCCTTGATGCCGCCGAACGGCACCTCGGGCAACGCGAGGCCAAGGTGATTGATGGTGACCATACCCGCTTCGAGTTCGGCGGCGATGGCCTGCGCGGTCTTTGCCGAGCGGGTAAACGCGTAGGAGGCAAGACCAAACGGCAGACGATTTGCCTCGGCAACTGCATCTTCGAAGGTTGCAAACGGATTGATGACGGCGAGCGGACCGAATGGCTCTTCGTTCATGGCGCGCGCCGATCGATCGAGTTCGGTGATCACGGTGGGCTCGAAGAAGTTGCCCTGGCTGCCGATACGGTGGCCACCGGTCTGGATATTGCCGCCCGCCTTGCGTGCATCTTCAACATGCGCGTCCATGGCAGCAGGACGGCGCGGATTGGCAAGCGGCCCCATCGAGATACCTTTCTCAAGCCCGTTACCGACGCGAATTGCCTTGGTGTGTTCAACAAAGCGCTCAACGAACTGCTTGTAGACACCCTCCTGGACCAGAAAACGCGTGGGCGATACACACACCTGGCCAGCGTTGCGGAACTTGCTGCCCGCCATCGTGCGCGCGACCGCGTCGGCATCGACATCATTGAAGACGATGACCGGCGCATGGCCCCCCAGTTCCATGGTGGTTCGCTTCATGTGCAGGCCCGCGAGCGCAGCAAGCTGCTTACCCACCGGGGTGGATCCGGTAAAGGTGATTTTCCGGATGACCGGATGCGGGATCAGGTATTGAGAAATTTCGGCGGGCACGCCGTAGACCAGCCCCACCACGCCAGCGGGGATGCCGGCGTCAACAAAGCAGCGGATGAGTTCAGCCGGCGACGCAGGCGTTTCTTCCGGTGCCTTCACGATGATGGAACAGCCCGTGGCCACGGCTGCTGAGAGCTTACGCACCACCTGGTTGATGGGGAAATTCCAGGGCGTGAAGGCGGCTACCGGGCCCACCGGTTCGCGCAGCACGAGTTGATAGATTCCTTGAGCGCGTGCGGGGACCACGCGCCCATAGGCCCGCCGCCCTTCCTCGGCGAACCAGTCAATGATGTCGGCACCCGCGAGCACTTCGGCCTTCGCCTCACCGAGCGGTTTGCCCTGCTCCATGGTCATAAGCGTCGCGATTTTCTCAGCGCGCTCCCGGAACAGATCAGCGGCTTTACGCATCATCTTGTAACGGTCAAACGCACCGGTCTTGCGCCATACCTGAAAGCCTCGCGAGGCGGCCTCCAGCGCACGGTCAAGATCGGCCCGCTCAGCTCGTGCGACGGTGCCGATGGTTTCACCGGTGGCGGGGTTGACAACGGGAAGTGACTGGCCGGCCGCGGCATTACACCATTGGCCATCGATCAGGAGCTGGACGTTGGGGTACATGAATGGAATTCCTTGGTTCACAGACAAAATCGAATTATGAACCTTCCGCATGAGGCCGGTCACCCGAGACGACTTCGAACTGCCCGCCTTACAATTTCCTGAAAACGCCCTGATTGAGAGCAAATATGTTTGCCAAAGACTGCTGGTATGTCGCCGCGTTAGCGCGCGAGGTCGACCGCACGCTTCTCGCACGCACCATTGCCAATGAGCAATTGATTTTTTATCGGACCGAAGCCGGGCAGCCCGTGGCGATGCTCGACCGGTGCCCGCATCGGCTGGTGCCCTTATCGGCTGGAAAGCTGGTTGGCGACGCAGTGCAATGCGGCTATCACGGTATCACCTTCAACCATGATGGACGCTGTATCAAAATTCCTGGTGAGCACCAGATCTCGCCGAAATTCTGCTCCACGGTTTTCCCAGCGATCGAGCGCTGGGGCTTCGTGTGGGTGTGGCTGGGTGACCCCGTTGCGGCCGATGAATCGAAGCTGCCGCAGGATTTTCACTGGGGGACCGAGCCGGGCTGGACGCCCCTGTCGGACTCACTACGTGTTGAGGGAAACTATCAGCTGCTCGTTGACAACCTGCTTGATCTGTCTCACGAAGCGTTCCTGCACATGGGAACGATCGGCAACGCGGCAGTGGCCGAAACGCCGGCCGAGATCACGATCCGCGGCGACTTCGTGCAGGTCGCACGTTTCATGAAGGATTGTCAGCCGCCCAAACTCTTCGTGCGCGCGGCGGGTTTCAATACCAACATCGATCGCACGCAACGAATTCTCTATACGCCACCCTGCTATGTGGTGATCGAGGTCGTTGCGGTCCCGACCGGCACCCAGGGCGAGGAGAGGCGGCTCGCGTGGTGGGTATTGAACGCGCTCACCCCTGAAACCGAACGCACGACCCATTACTTCTGGGGGCTGCCGCGCGGTTTTGCGCATGACGACGCTGAGCTCACCGAGATGTTACGTACCGGGATCTTAAAGACCTTCGAGGAGGACCGCGTGATGATCGAGGCGCAGCAGCGCATTCTGGATCGGGTATCGCTTGATACGCGGACGGTCTATACGAAAGCTGATCAGGCGCCCGGGCGGGCGCGGAGCATGGTGTCGGCGATGATCGCGCTTGAGGCGAAACGGACACATCCAAGCCTTGATACCGGTGTCTGATCTGGCATCCGGTCAGGGGTCGACCACCACTGCTTCATCGGTGTTGAAGGAATCGGACAACAACTCGGGGGCACCTTCCCGCACGAGGATCATGTCCTGCACATGCCAGTGATCTTTATGGGGCTCCAGCGCGAGCACCATACCGGCTTCAAGCACAATGTCGGAACCGCGGCGTAATATCGGCTCCTGCTGATGCCACCATGCACCGACCCCATGGCCAATTAGCAGCGAGTTGTAGCTCCAGCCAACACGCGCGTATTCGTTCATCACAAAATCAAACAGATCGCCGACTCTGGCGCCAACCCGACATCGATCAATCGCCGCGCGATAGATCTCGAGGTTGAGCGCGTAATCCCGTCGCTGTTGCGCGTCAGGCTGACCCACAATGACATTACGCGACTGATGCCCGGGGTACCCGTTCAGATAACACACGTAGTCGGTGCGGATGACATCGCCCCGCTCGATGACCAGATCGCTCTCGCCGGCATAGGGGATCGTGTTGCGATGGGAGTTCAAAATGCCATGCGCCCATTCAAATCCGGCCCGAAGCGACGTTGCGATCATGTCGGCATGGATCTTCCGCTCGGTGTCGCCCGCGCGAATCCGCCCGAACACCTCGCGGTACACGTTGTCTAGCAGCGCCGCCGCGCGCCGGATTCTGGAAACCTCTTCGGGAGTCTTGATCCACCGGACCCGGTTCATCAGCTCGGAGCAATCCACCATCCGGAGCGCAGGCAGAGCCCGTTCGATTTTTCCCCAATCGCGCGCGCTCACATAGTCGTGCTCAATCCCTACCGTTGCGGCAGATAGTCCTTCATCACGAAGAATCGCGATCAGCCGGTCATAGGGAGATTCAACATAGCCTTCGCAAAGCTCAACACGCTCGATACCGCTATCACGCCGCACCAATCCGGCGGCCGTCTTGTTCGCGATCACCAGGGGCTTTCCCTGCCGTGGCCAAACGAGCAGGACCCCTCGCGCTGAATCGGTCAGGTCCTGAAGCCGGGCGAGCGTGCCGGGAAACACAACCCCGGACAGATAGGTGAAGTTTTGACCCGAGCGAAGCACGAGG
>JAGWXN010000534.1 GCA_018969885.1 Betaproteobacteria bacterium
GAGGCCGAACCCGGAGGCGAGCCGCATATCGAAGCGGCCACAGAGGCTACTCACATCCATCGCCACGGCGCGGTGTTCTTCGGACGCAGGATGGACATCCTCGAGGCAGTCTGGAAATGGGCCCCCGATGGCCATTCACGCGCTCGCCAAGTGCGGCTCAGTGCAGAATTCGCCCGTGTCGGCGACATCGGTAACGCTGACAACAGCGGTCTTCGCCACAGCGCGTGGTATGTATCGGCGGTGTATCGATTTCTTCCACGATGGGAGGTTGGCGTGCGGCTCGATCAGCTGAACGCCCTTGCCCGACACGAACAAGGCTTTGAGCCGGCGCGCCTTCGGGAGCGCAGCATTTCTCTCGCCTGGAAGCCCGATCACATGACCGTTGTTCGCCTGCAGTACACGACGCAACGCGATCGCGGTGGATTCGCCGAGGCCTCGGAGATCCAACCTTCCAATGCCGTTCACCTGCAGTTCGTAAAGAGTTTCGGGGCGCACGGTGCGCACGCTTACTAAACGGCCATCATGGCGCGTTGGCAGCGCTGCGACACTGGCGCTGGGCCTCCTGCTCGGCGCAGCGCAGGCACTTGCGAAGCCTGCCATCTTCACCTGCGAACCCGAGTGGGCAGCGCTTGCGCGCGTGATCGCACCCGAGGCCCAGATCTATTCGGCCACGCATGCCCGCCAGGATCCCCATGAAATTGAGGCGAGACCGGCGCTCATCAGCGCGCTCCGGCGCGCCGATCTGGCGATCTGCACCGGCGCCGGGCTGGAAGCGGGATGGCTTCCAATGCTGCAGAACCGCGCAGGCAACGCACGCGTGATGCCCGGTGCCCCTGGCATGCTGCTCGCCACTGAGGGACTGCAGCTCCTCCCCGACGCCCATCATCACGCCGCGCGTGACAAAGGCCATGTTCACGCCGAAGGCAACCCCCATATTCAGCTCGACCCCCGACTGCTCGCGCAGGTCGCCGCCCGTATTGCCGATCGCCTCGCGGCAATCGATCCCGCAGGCGCATCGGGATACCGGACCCGGCTGGAACGGTGGCTCGTTGAATGGAACGGCCGGATGGAAGCCTGGCAGAAGGCCGCCAGGCCACTGTTTGGTGAGGCGATGATCGCCGAGCATTCAAGCTTCGCCTATCTGTTCCGGTGGCTGGAGCTTTATCAATCGGCTGATCTCGAGCCGATACCGGGTGTTCCCCCTACAGTGAGTCACCTTCAGGGACTGCTCCAGCGTGCGCGCGAGGACCCACCGATGGCGGTCGCCCAAACCCTTTACCAGGATCCGCAGCCCGGCCGCTGGCTCGCCGAAAAGCTCTCGGTACCGCTGCTGACGCTCCCCACCACCGTCACCAACGAAGGGGAACCACGCTCGCTCGAGGGACTGTTCGATCACCTGGTCCGCACGCTGCTCGTGGCACGCGAACAGCGCCGTCCCCGATGATGATCGACTTGGCGCTCGAGCTTGGAGCGGTACTCGCCCCCCCATTCATCGCCGGCATTCTCGCCCTCTTGACCCATGTCCCGCTGGGCGAGCAGGTGCTGCGCCGCGGCATCGTTTTCATCGACCTGGCGATCGCACAGATCGCCGCGCTCGGCGTCCTCGCCACCAGCGGCTGGACAACCGATACCTCCCCCTCGTGGTGGGCGGGGACCCTGGCCGCACTCGCCGGCGCGTTGCTCGTGGCCTCGCTCGCTCGCCGTTGGCCCGAACAGCGCGAGGCGCTGATCGGGCTGGTCTATGTCGGGGGCGCCGCGGCCGCCATTCTCTGGATGAGCGCCGACCCCCATGGTGCGCAGAAACTACGCGCCCTGCTCGCGGGCGATATCCTCTGGGTCAGAAC
>JAGWXN010000535.1 GCA_018969885.1 Betaproteobacteria bacterium
CTGTTCTCGGGCGGCACACCGGTACTGCGGGCTGCACTCTCGGCCGCTGAACTTCGAGCCTGCGAGACGCTGGGTGCAGCGATCAAGCCGACAGTCGTGAGTCGGGCGTACGCGCTGTGTCCGTATTGCCAGTTGCGAAACGGTCAGATCTTCAGCGCCGACGAGGGAGGCCAGATCTGCCTGTGCCCGGAGTGCGGTCCGATTCCGATCACGGCAAACGATCGCGGCGCGGTCATGCTGGATGAGCACTGGCTGCGATCACGGTTGCGAATGGCCCTCGACATCGAAAGCCGCGACGGTGTCACTGAGATCGCCGACGGTGTGTGGCGTCTGGGGGATGCGCGACGGGAGCCGGTGCTGCTCGCTCGAAGTCTGGCGCGCTTGTGGGCGGAGCCGGCGATCTTCGATCGCGTCCGGATCGCTGGCGCAGGCATCCGCGTCATCGCACCGCAATCGCCCGCCACACGGGGCGCGCCGTTTCCGTCCGGCATCGAGTGGTTACCGATCGAGGAACGGTTCATGTTCTACGGTGGCCGGATATCGCTGATTGGGGGATCGTCTGGACTCAATGCGGAGGAGCCCTCACCCAAGGATGCGTCGGCGCCCGTCTACGGCCCGTTCTCGGCAGACTTCCGGTGGATCACGCTTCCCGACTGGGGACATGGGCCGATTCGATGTACCGATGGTCAGGCGGCGATCTTCCAGGCGCTGTGGTCGTTCCGAGGCGTCCCCGTCGATGGCGACCGCGTGATACGACGCGCAGGTCTATCGAGCGGAAAGCCCAACGATCTCTTCAAGGTGAAGCAGCGCTACAAGGGAGACCCGGAGTACGAGGGGCCGCTCTTCGCCTACCGGGTATTGGTGAAATCGAATCGGCGGGAGGGGACGTACTGGATGCCAGAGGTCGAGGCGTTAACCTTCCCTCAAATGGCGTGAGACGGCAGCCGATCACCCGTTGATACTTCAATTCAACAAACTGGCTCGTTTTATGATTTCGCCGCGGCACTGAACCGCCCCGGGGCGGTTCAATCCGACAGGCGTGCGCAGAAGGCCAGCCTGATTGTTCTTGCAGGGGGTTGAGCACCCGAATCGCAAGAATCGGCTTGAGTCAGTGGGGGCAGTGCCACCAACCGGCCCGCGGACCTCACGACGGGTCGCCGCTTCTACGTGCGGGTTGCCCGGAGCTGGTCTGAAGTGGAAGCTGCTCAACGCTTGCGCTGGCGTTTTTTCGCTGACGAAATGGGCGCGCGAATCGATAGCGGCAGGCCGGGTATCGATTGGGACATGTTTGACGATCACTGTGATCACCTGCTCGCGTTTGAGGGGGGATGAGGGACGGGTCATCGGAACGTATCGAATCCTGACGCCCGAGGGCTCTGCGAGGCTGGGAGCCTGCTATGCAGAACGCGAATTTGATCTCGCACCGTTGTCGGTCGTGAGGCATCGCGCAGCCGAAATCGGACGCTCGTGCGTTGATCCGGCCTGGAGGGGGAGCGCAGTGCTTGCGCTGATGTGGTCGGCGCTCATCGAGTACGCGCACGAGCGCGGGTTGCCTTACCTGATGGGATGCGCGTCGGTCTCGATGGCCGACGGTGGTGTTTATGCGGCGAACCTCTATGACGCTCTGAGACCGAACATGGTCGAGCCCGCGCTTCGCGTTCAGCCTCGCATGGGGCTTGATGTGCATCGGCTCGCAAACGGCGAGGCGGCCCGGGCGCCCACCCTTATCCGCGGCCATCTTCGGGTTGGCGCGAAGACCGGCGGGCTACCGGCCGTTGATGCGGATTTCAATACCGCTGATTTCCTGATGCTGCTTGATATCGCCTCGATTTCAAGCCGGTT
>JAGWXN010000081.1 GCA_018969885.1 Betaproteobacteria bacterium
GGCTGCGCGATGCCGGCATCGATGTGCTGATGCATGCCGGCGGTGGCAGCTTCAAGTCGCAATTCCGGCGTGCCGACGCGAGTGGCGCACAATTCGCGGTGGTGCTGGGCCCTGATGAACTCGCTCGAGGTGAGGCCGGGCTCAAGTGGCTGCGTGACGAGGGTGCGGCCACCGGCTCGGGGCGTCAGCAGTCGGTTCCGCTGGAAACGCTTCCCGACAGCGTGATCGATGCGCTGCTGACCGATGCCGATGACGACTTCGATTTTGACGAACCCGATCGGCAGGACGATCCTGATGATCGACAGATTCACTGAGTGCAGGAAGTTTCACTGATGGCGTATGACCTCGAAGAACAGGAACAGCTCGAAAGCCTCAAGGCCTTCTGGAAGAAATACGGCAATGCGCTGATGACCGCGCTCACCATCGTGCTGCTTGCCGTGGCGGGCTGGCGTGGCTGGGGCTGGTATCAGCAGCAGCAGGCGGCAGAGGCGGCGCTTGCCTGGGACGGACTCAGGAAAGCGGTTGCAGCCAAGGACGTGGCCAAGGTTCGCGAAACGGCGGGCACGCTCTTTGAGCGTTACTCGTCTACTGCCTACGGTCAAATGGCTGCATTGCTGGCGGCGCGCGCCTATGTCGATGCCGGCGACACCAAATCGGCCAGGGTACCGCTTCAATGGGCGATTGATCACGCGAAAGACGAAGAATTCCGTCATGTCGCACGGGTGCGGCTAGCCGGTCTCATGATCGACGACAAGGCCTATGATCAGGCCCTGTCTCTGCTTTCTGCCAAAGCACCCGATCGCTATCAGGCGCTCTATGACGATCGTCGCGGTGATCTGCTTGTCGCGCAGGACAAGCCCACCGAGGCGCGTGCTGCCTACCGCCAGGCGCTTGATCGGCTGGGTCCGTCGAGTCCGATGCGCGGTCTCGTGCAGCTGAAGCTTGATGCGCTTGGACCGGCGGAGGGTTAAGAAGATGCCCATGCAACCACGCCATGCGGCCAATGTTGTCGCCCAGCTACCCGCGGTGATCGGGCGGCGTTCGCTGCTGACGGCCGCGATGTTCGCGGCCGCGCCGCTGTCAGGTTGTGGAGGCCTTGAGATCTTTTCGTCGGGCCGGGCAAAAATTCCCGATCTACCGCCGGTTGAGGGTGGCGGGTCAATTCGTCAGGCCTGGGATGCGTCGTTTGCGGGCGCGCCTGGCTTTCAACCGGCACGTGCCGGCGGCAAGGCGTGGGTAGCTACCGCTTCGGGTTCGGTGGCGGTGCTCGACCCTAAAACGGGCAGCGCCGACTGGCGGGTTGATGTCGGCCGTGCGCTGGTCGGTGGTGTCGGAACCGATGGGCAAATCGGTGTGGTTGCCACGCGCGATGGCGCATTGATTGCGTTGGGTCCCGATGGCAAACAGCGCTGGGCGGCCGCGGTGGGTGCGGAAGTCGTCACCATTCCGGCGGTCGGCCACGGTGTCGTTGTTGTGCGCGGCAGTGATAACCGGGTCACGGCGTTCGATGCCTCCAACGGCGGGCGCCGCTGGAGCTTCCAGCGACAGGCGCCATCGCTGGTACTTCGCCAGACGGGCGGTATCGCGCTGGACGCCGCGCAGGTTTATGTCGGTCTGCCGGGCGGACGAATGCTGGCTGTGGCCACGGATTCGGGCGCACAGCGCTGGGAGGCTGCGGTATCCGTTCCTCGGGGATCCAACGAAATCGAACGGATCGCCGATGTGGCAGGCGTGCCGGGCCTGGTCGGCAACGACCTCTGTGCGGCGGCTTTCCAGGGGCGGGTCGCCTGCCTCGATGTCGGAACGGGTAGAACGCTCTGGTCGCGAGACCTCACGAGCGCGGCTGGCGCGGGGGTCGACGAACGAGGGCTAGCAGTATGCGATGAAAAGGGGCATGTCCATCTTTTCTCGCGCAGCGGTTCCAGCATTTGGCGACAGGAGAAGCTTGCCGGTCGCGGGTTGTCGGCCCCGTTGCTCGCGCCTGCGCATGTTCTGGTGGGTGACAGCCAGGGCGTGGTCCACCTGCTTCGCCGCGATGACGGCGCACTGCTCGCGCGAATCGACCTTAATAGGCCGCTTTCGGGCGCTGCGATCCGCTTTGATTCCATCGCACTGGTGCAGACCCTGGGCGGCGCGCTTCACGCGCTCGCCTTCGAGTAGCCGTGGCACGGCTCCCCGTTATCGCCCTGGTCGGCCGGCCCAACGTAGGCAAGTCCACCTTATTCAACCGATTCACGCGCTCTCGTGCAGCGCTGGTGGCCGATGTGCCTGGCCTGACGCGTGACCGGCAATACGGCCGCGGACGGGTCGGCGAGCGCGAATTCATCGTGATCGACAGTGGCGGCTTTGAGCCGGTGGCCCGTGAAGGGATCGCGGTCGAGATGGCGCGTCAGACTCGCCAAGCGGTCCTTGAAGCCGACGGTGTGATTTTTCTGGTCGACGGACGTGAGGGCCTGACGCCGCATGACCTGCAGATTGGCGTCGAGTTGCGGCGCACCGCCCAGAACGTACTGGTGGCGGTCAACAAAACCGAGGGTATGCGTCGCGAAATCGTCGCTGCTGAATTCCACGAGCTGGGGCTGGGAACCCCGCTGGCGGTCTCGGCCTCGCATGGTGACGGCATTTCGGATCTGGTTGATGAGGCGCTTGCATCCTTCGATGCCGCGGTCGCTGCGCGCGACACCCCGCAGACCGAACCCGCCAGCGACGCGGGTGAGGGCGATTTCGACGCTGATCCCGATGGCGATAGCGAGACCGACCCAGAGGCCAATGAAACCGAGCGGGTTCACACCGTTCGCGTCGCGGTGGTTGGGCGGCCGAATGTCGGCAAATCAACGCTGATCAATACCCTGTTGGGCGAGGAGCGACTGATCGCCTTCGACCAGCCCGGTACCACGCGCGATGCCGTGGCGATCGATTTCGAGCGAGGCGGGCGGCCCTACACCCTGGTCGATACCGCAGGGCTGCGGCGGCGCGGGAAAGTGGACGACATGGTCGAGAAATTCTCGGCCGTGAAGACGCTTCAGGCGATCGAAGACGCCAACGTCTGCATTCTGCTGCTTGATGCCACCGATCCGGTGTCGGATCAGGACTCGGTGATTGCGGGGTATGTGCTCGAGGCGGGTCGGGCGCTCGTGATCGCGGTGAACAAATGGGATGCTGCGTCGCCCGCGCAGCGCGATCGGCTCAAGGTCGAACTCGATCGGCGAATGCATTTTCTGAGCTTTGCGAAACTGCATTTCATCTCTGCGCTGAAGGGCGCCGGAGTCGGGGCGGTCATGCGCTCAGTCGATGGCGCACACGCTGCGGCTTACGCGAGGTTGTCGACGCCGCGGCTCACCCGGGTGCTGCGCGATGCAGTCGAGCAGCAGGCACCGCCGCGTCGCGGCCCGATTCGCCCCAAGCTTCGCTACGCGCATCAGGGCGGGCAGAACCCGCCCATCGTGGTCATTCATGGCACGTCCCTAGACCGCATTCCCGACACTTACCGGCGCTACCTCGAATCCACGGTTCGATCCGCTTTCAGCCTTCAGGGCACCCCGCTCCGGATCGAGTTCCGGACCGGCGCGAATCCCTACGCACAGCGGGGCTGATCAGACGGTTTTCGCAGGCTTTGTCCCGGATGCCGGGTGCCGGCGATCGCACTGCCGGGTCGGGCTCGGGGACAGTGGGGCACGGCGACGCTTTTTCGGCTACATTTCGGCAAGTCTTTCCTCCTTCTTACTACAACTACAGGCCAAGCCATCATGAGCAACAAAGGGCAACAACTACAAGACCCGTTCCTCAATCTGCTCCGCAAGGAGCATGTACCGGTTTCCATCTATCTGGTGAACGGCATCAAGCTGCAGGGGCAGATCGAGTCGTTTGATCAGTACGTCGTGCTTCTGCGGAACACCGTGACCCAGATGGTCTACAAGCACGCGATCTCCACCGTCGTGCCGGGGCGTGCTGTCAACTATTCGCACGAGAGCACCGAAAACTGAGTTCGACCTCTCCCGAGGCGGTACGCTGCCTGCTGGTATCGGTCGCGCTGGGTCGCGAGCGGCCAGATGCCGGTGCGTTCGATGAGCTCACTGCGCTCGCGGTGTCGGCAGGGTTTGACGTGATTGAGCGCATACAGGCGAGGCGTGATCGCGCGGACGCCGGGCTCTTCGTGGGCGCAGGTAAGGCTGAGGAAATCGGTGCGCGCGTGAAGGAGCTGGGCGCAAACGTTGCGATCTTCAATCAGGAGCTCTCGCCCGTTCAGCAGCGAAACCTCAGCCGGCTGTGGGACTGCCCGGTGCTCGATCGCACGGAGCTGATCCTCGATATTTTCGCGCGCCGGGCGCGTAGTCACGAAGGCAAGCTCCAGGTTGAACTCGCGCGGCTCGAGCACCTGTCGGCCCGTCTGGTCCGGGGTTGGACGCACCTGGAGAGGCAGCGCGGCGGCATTGGTGTTCGCGGCGGCCCGGGTGAAACCCAGCTCGAACTCGACCGGCGCATGCTCGGCGTACGGGTGAGGCGGTTGCGCGAACAACTCGAGCAATTGCGCCGTCAGCGTCGCACACGAAAGCGCGCGCGCGATCGTCGACCGGCTTTCTCGATTTCGCTCGTGGGTTATACCAACGCCGGCAAGTCCACTTTGTTTAACGCGCTGACGGGTGCTCAGACACTCGCCGCAGACCAGCTGTTTGCGACCCTCGACACCTTGACCCGTCGGCTGCAGTGGGCTCCGGGTGTCCATCTTGTCATTTCCGACACCGTGGGATTTGTCCGCAATCTGCCGCACCAGCTGGTGGAGGCCTTCACGGCCACCCTTGAGGAAACCGCCGATGCGGATCTGCTGCTGCATGTGGTCGATTCCTCTGCGCCCGACCGTGATGAACAGATTGAAGCGGTGGATCGGGTGTTGCGCGAAATCGGTGCAGACAGCGTGCCGCAACTGCTCGTCTACAACAAGATTGATGCAAGCGGACGTGCCCCCGGTGCGTCGCCGCACCCCTGTGGTAGCATCCCTGAGGTTGCGGTAAGCGCGCTGACGGGCGCCGGATTGTCGGATCTTCGGCAACTCATCATGACGCACCATCAGTCCTGGCTCGACCGGGCCGCCGGCCGACAAGCGGCTACGGAAAACCCTCCCCATTGATCATGCCCAAGTTTTCTCGAATTTTTTCGCTCAACGATTCCGGCTGGGGCCGCGGCAGCGGTGGCGATCAGAAGCCGCCGCCGCAGCGTGGTGATGGCCCCCCCGATCTCGACGAACTCTGGCGCGACTTCAATCGCCGGATCAACGGCCTGTTCCGCAAGGCAGGCGGTGGTGCACCGCCGCCGGGCGACGGCGCGCCATCTCCGGGCGCCGGGCGCGGCGCGGGCGTTGGGCTGCTTGCCATTGCGGTGATCGGGGCCGTGCTCTGGCTGGGCAGCGGCTTTTATATCGTTCCTGAGGGTAATCAGGCCGCGATCATGCGGTTCGGTGAATTCCGTCACCTGGAAGAACGCGCAGGCTTTACCTGGCGCTGGCCAACGCCGGTTGAGGCGCATGAGCTGGTGAATGCCCAGCAACTGCGTCAGGTTGAGGTCGGCTACCGGAACACCGTGCGAAACAAAACGCTGCGTGAATCCCTGATGCTCACCAATGATCAGTCGATCGTCGATATCCAATTTGCGCTCCAGTATCGCATCGGTGACGTCCGGGCTTTTCTCTTCAACAACAATTTTGGCGGTGTGTCCGAAGACGCGGTGCGGCAGGCGGCCGAAACCGCCATGCGCGAGGTTGTGGGTCGGCGCACCATCGACCAGGTGCTCTACGAAGAAAAGGAGCAGGTTGCCAAAGATGCACGGCAGCGCGCGCAGGCGCTCCTCGACCGCTACACCTCAGGCATCACGCTGGTCGATGTCACCATCCAGCAGGCCCAGCCGCCTGATCAGGTTCAGGATGCATTTGAAGACGCCAACAAGGCGGCCCAAGACCGCGAGCGGCTGATCAACGAGGGGCGTGCCTACGCAAATGACATCATCCCGAAAGCGGGTGGGGCAGCAGCACGGCTGGGCGAAGAGGCGGAGGGCTACCGTCAACGCCTGATTGCCACCGCACAGGGCGATGCCGCGCGCTTCCGGCAAGTTCTGACGGAGTACAGCAAGGCTCCGCAGGTAACGCGCGACCGCATGTACACAGAAATGATGCAGCAGGTGCTCACCAGTACCAGCAAGATCTACATTGATTCCAAGGCGGGCAACAATCTGCTCTATCTGCCGCTCGACCGGTTGATGCAGCAGATTGGGGCCGCCGACGCCCAGGGTTCAGGCCGGTCCGCAGGGGGCAGTGACTCGCCCGCACCCGTCAGTGCACCCCCGCCGCCGTCGCCCCGCTCGGACGGCATCCGCGGTCGCGACCGCGATTCGCGCTGAACCGGGAGCCTTCATCATGCATCGAATCATTCCCGCTCTTCTGGCTGCAGCCGTACTCTTGGCTGTGCTGCTGTCGGCTGTGTTCGTCGTTGATCAGCGACAGTACGCTGTCGTCTATTCGCTGGGCGAGATCCGTCATGTCATCGACAAGCCGGGTCTGCACTTCAAGTGGCCCCCGCCCTTTCAGAACGTCGTGTACTTCGATAAGCGCATCCTTACTCTCGACACCGCCGAAGTCGACCGCTTCATCACCTCGGAAAAACTCAATCTGCAAATTGATACTTTCATCAAGTGGCAGATCGTTGAGCCAAAGAGTTTTATCCGGTCGGTGCAGGGCAGCCAAGGCGTTGCGGCTGATCGTATTTCGCGAAGTCTGCGTGACGCGCTGAACAACGAAATCGCCAAGCGCACCGTCTCCGACATCATCTCAGGCGAGCGCGACAAGATCACCGAAGCGGTCCGTCAGAAGGTCGACGAAGACTCCCAGCAAATCGGCGTGCGCATCATCGATGTGGGGCTCAAACGGGTTGATTTCGCTCCTGAGGTTCAGGTGCGGGTGTTCGATCGCATGCAGTCTGAGCGTAAGCGCGTAGCCAACGAGCGCCGCGCCACGGGGTCAGCAGAATCGGACAAGGTGCGAGCCGATGCCGAGCGCCAACGTGAGGTCATCCTTGCCGAGGCCTATCGCGATGCGCAACGCGTCAAGGGCGAGGGCGATGCCCGGGCCTCAGCGATCTATGCGGAAGCCTTCGGACAGAACCCCGAGTTCGCCGATTTTTATCGTAGCCTCGAGGCGTATCGCGCTACCTTCCGGTCACGCAGCGATGTGCTGGTGCTAGACCCGTCCTCCGACTTCTTCCGCTACCTTCGCAGTTCCACGCCGCAGCGCCCCGCGCGCTGATGCGATGACCGATCTCTGGCCGCTGGTCCTGGGATTGGTCCTGGTTCTCGAGGGTCTGCTGCCGCTGCTCGCGCCAGGTCTTTGGCGCGATTTCTTTGTGCGTGTGGCGGCCATGCGTGACGGTCAAATCCGATTCATGGGAATGATCGCTACCGTGATCGGTTTGGCGCTCATAGCGTTTTCTGAACTAAAATAACGGGTTTTGCCCGTTTACAACCGCCCCTTCTTCAACCTGGCCCGGTGACCATGGCCCGCTGGCTCTTGCCCGAAAACATTGCCGATGTCCTGCCGTCGGAAGCGCGTCGAATTGAAAATCTCCGACGCGCGCTCCTCGATCTCTTTCGGCGCTTCGGCTATGAACTCGTCATCCCCCCATTGATCGAGCATCTGGATTCGCTCCTCACGGGCTCCGGGCGCGAACTGGGCGGGAAGACCTTTCAACTGGTCGACCAGCTTTCCGGGCGCACGCTGGGCGTGCGTGCCGACATGACGCCGCAAGTGGCCCGCATCGATGCGCATCTGCTCAACCGGGCTGGCGTCACCCGTCTTTGTTATTCGGGGTCAGCGCTCCATGCCCGGCCGTCGGGGATCTTTGCCTCGCGCGAGCCGCTTCAGATTGGCGCCGAGCTGTTTGGTCATACTGGGATCGAGGCCGATCTCGAGGTGGTCGAACTGATGGTGCGTGCGCTGGGTGAAGCGCATGCGGGCGCTGTACGGATCGATCTCTGTCACATGGGCATCGTGCCAGCGCTGCTTGAGGCGTTCCCCGACGATGCACAGACGCTCGATTCGGATGTCGAGTCGCTGTATGCGCTGCTTCTCTCCAAGGATCAGCCCGCGCTCGCCGAACGTTTCGGTGCGCGCGCAGGCGAGCCGTTTGCGCGCGCCATCCTCGCCTTGCCCGGGCTCTATGGCACGGTGGGTGGGGTACACGGATTTTCTGTGATCGAGGCGGCCCGGCGCGCGCTGCCCGACATTGCGGCCATCCGTCGCGCGCTCGATGAACTCGAACGGCTTTGTGCATCGCCAACCTGGGGCCGGTTTCCGGCGGTCACCCTGTCGATCGATCTGGCCGACCTGCGCGGTTATCGTTATCACAACGGGGTCAGTTTTGCGGCCTACGTAGCGGGTCGCGCCGATGCGGTGGCTCGTGGCGGTCGCTATGACGGGGTGGGTCGAGCCTTTGGCCGTGCGCGCGCGGCCACGGGTTTTTCGGTTGAATTGCGCGAGCTTGCCGGGATGCTCGCGCCCGCCGATCCCGATCCTGCCATCCGCGCGCCCTGGTCTGATGATCCGGCGCTTGCAGCGCTGATTGCTGAACTCAGAGCTACTGGCGAGGTGGTCGTGCAGGTACTGCCCGGCCATGAAGAAGAGCAACAGGAGTTTTCCTGCGATCGCGAGATCGTACAGCGCCAGGGAAGCTGGCAACTGAGTCCGCTTGCGCGGACCACATGACGGAGCCGATATGGCGAAAAATATCGTGATCATCGGCACCCAGTGGGGTGACGAAGGCAAAGGGAAAGTGGTTGACTGGCTCACCGAGCGCGCGGCAGGCGTGGTTCGGTTTCAGGGCGGGCACAACGCGGGCCATACCCTGGTGATCGGGGGCCGCAAGCAGGTGCTTCGGCTGATTCCCTCGGGCATGTTGCGGCCGGGGGTACGTTGCTATATCGGCAATGGCGTTGTGCTGTCGCCGCAAGCCCTGTTGCAGGAAATCGATGAACTCGAAGCCGCCGGTGTCGACGCAGCCAGCCGGCTCCGGGTGAGTAACGCCTGCACGCTCATCCTGCCCTACCACGTCGCCCTCGATCGGGCACGCGAGGCCAAACGGGGCGACGCCAAGATCGGCACCACCGGGCGCGGTATTGGGCCCGCTTATGAAGACAAAGTGGCCCGGCGTGCGCTTCGCGCAGCCGATCTGCTTGCGCCAGAGCGGTTTCGTACCCGGGTCGCTGAAGTGCTGGATCTGCATAACTTCGTGCTCAAGCACTACCTGGGCGCTGAGCCGCTCGATGCCTCACAGGTGGCTGATGAGGCGCTCGCCCTCGCGCCGCGTCTTGCGCCTATGCTGACTGATGTGTCCGACGAGCTCGCAACGGCAATGGCGGGCGGTCAAAGCCTGTTGTTCGAAGGGGCGCAAGGGGCGCTTCTCGATGTCGACCACGGAACCTACCCCTATGTCACCAGCAGCAACTGCGTGGCCGGTGCTGCGGCAGCAGGCGCAGGGGTTGCGCCGTCGTCGCTCCACTATGTCCTCGGTATCGTCAAGGCCTACACCACTCGCGTTGGTTCGGGACCGTTTCCCACCGAATTGCACGACGACGTGGGCCGGCATCTCGCGCAGGTCGGCAAGGAATTCGGATCGGTCACCGGGCGGCCCCGCCGCTGCGGCTGGTTCGATGCGCCGGCGCTCAAGCGGTCGATCGCGCTCAACGGCATTGGCGGGTTGGCGGTCATGAAGCTCGATGTGCTCGATGGGCTCGACACGGTGCGGCTTTGCACCGCCTACCGCCGAGGCGGCACGGTGCTCTCCATGTTGCCGGCTGGCGCCGATGCGCTCGCCGAGTGCGAACCGGTTTACGAAGATCTGCCCGGTTGGAAAACGTCGACGGTTGGCGTTCGGTCCTGGGCCGACCTGCCCATCAACGCCCAGCGTTATCTCAACCGACTGTCGGAGGTGGCGGGCGCCCCCATCGACATGGTCTCCACGAGCCCCGATCGTCTTGACACGATCGTGTTGCGCGATCCGTTTACTGTCTAGCCTGACCTTTCGGAGCGATTGATGAAAGACCTCTATGTGTCCTGGGACGAATACAACCGACTGATCGAGAAGCTTGCGCTCAAGGTCTGGGAGTCGGGGTGGACGTTTGACGCCATTCTGTGTCTCGCCCGCGGGGGTCTGCGGGTGGGTGACGTGATGTCGCGACTGTTCGACAAACCGCTGGGCGTACTGTTCACCAGTTCCTACCGCGAGAATGCGGGGACCACCCAAAGCCGCCTTCTGATCGCTGATCACATCAGCAGCGCTGCGCCCATGCCATCGGGTCGCTGGTTACTGGTTGATGATCTGGTCGATAGCGGCGCAACCCTGGTCGAAGTGATCCCGCATCTCCGGGCGAACCGTCCCGATGTTGAAGAAATCCGTAGCGCGGTGCTTTGGCGAAAGGGTGCCTCGGTGGCCGAGCCCGACTATTACATCGAGCATCTGCCAAGCAATCCCTGGATTCACCAGCCGTTTGAAGAATACGACCACATGAGCCCGAATGACCTGAAAGCTCGCTGGGGCTGACACATGGTTCAACCGATTCAAACGCCGGTGTTGATTGCCGGCGCAGGCCCGGTCGGTTTGCTGGTCGCGCTACAACTCGCGCGAATGGGCGTGGGGTGCACCGTCGTGGAGGCAGAGCCTGGCCTCACTCATGATTTGCGTGCCGGCACGTTTCATCCCCCCACCATTGAAATGCTGGAGAAGGTAGGGGTGGCCGCGCCCATGCTCGAACTGGGGATCAAGGTGCCGCGCTGGCAGTCCTGGGATCTGGCGCATGGCATGGTCGCCGAATGGGATCTGTCGCTCCTGAAGGACGACACACCCTACCCGTTTCGTCTGCACCTCGAGCAACACCGGCTCACGCCCATCATCTTCCGATTGCTCAAGCAATACCCCCACGCGCAGGTGCTCTTCGATCATCGGTTCGAGAGCATGGTGCAGCACGCTGATTATGTCGAGGCGAATCTGGTAACCGCGGCGGGCCAGGTATCGATCCGTGCCGACTGGCTGGTGGGGGCCGATGGTGGCCGCAGTCAGGTTAGAAAGAGCGCTGATATTGAGTTCGCTGGCTACACCTGGCCAGAGCGATACAGCGTCATCAGTACGCGTCACGACTTTGCTCATCATGGGTTTCGCGAAAACGCCTACATCAGCGATCCGGTGCAGTGGTGCGCGGTTTTCAAGATGCCCGATGAGGGACCGCCCGGGCTCTGGCGTATGACCTTGCCGGTTGGCGCCGATGCGACTGACGAGGCCGTGCTCGCCGGGCCCTACGCGCAGCACTGCATCCGCAGGCTGACCGGGCACGATGAGTCGGTGGAATATCCGGTGGTGCACCAGAGCATCTACAGCGTTCACCAGCGGGTGGCGGTGACCATGCGCAAGCATCGGGTTCTGCTCGCAGGCGATGCAGCGCACGTCAATAATCCGCTCGGCGGGTTTGGCCTCAACAGCGGCATTCACGATGCGCTGGCGTTGGGCGAGATGCTGGCGGCGGTTGCTTCAGGCGCTGAGGATCAGGCGCTTC
>JAGWXN010000082.1 GCA_018969885.1 Betaproteobacteria bacterium
ACGAAGCTGGCACCAAGGCATGAAGAGCGCAACCGCTGCCCCCGCCGCAAACCCAGCCAGCTCAAAGTCGCCATTGATCGCCGACCCGAACACGCTACGGCCTATGACACTGGTGACTGTGAGCGCGGTGATACAAACAAGCAGTACCCCCGCGAGAATCGCGCACGCTCTGGCGAGTTGCGACAGGACTCTCATTGCGTCGGTCGTCAGATGCTGAGCGTCCCGACGCTCGCGCCGCCGCAGAGATAAAGCGTCTGGCCGGTGACGAACCCCGCCTCGTCATCAACGAAAAATTCGACCGCGCGTGCGATATCGCCCACCTCACCGAGCCGTTTCACCGGAATCGAGGCGGCGATTGCGAGTTCGCGCGGGCTTCCCGGCTCGACCACTGCGTGAAACATGTCTGTTCGGATCGGCCCTGGAGCGATCGCGTTCACCGTGATGCCATCGGCCGCGAGCTCGAGTGCCCAGGTTCGTGTGAGCCCGAGGAGCGCCGCCTTCGTGGCGGAGTAATGCGTGCGGCCCGGCAGACCCAACGCAGCGCGCGATGAAATCAGTACGATGCGGCCAAGTCTGTGTGCACGCATGGCGGGAAGTACCGCCTGACCCAGCGTAATGGCCGCCCCGACGTGGAGTTCGCTGAGTTCGTCAAACTGCTCGGCGCGCACGTTCTCAAGCCGCGATTCGCGTACGACACCCGCGTTATGAACGAAGATTCCAATATCGCCGCGTGCTGCAATTTCGGTGGCGAGCCTCGCGGTGGCCTCGCGCTGGCTCAGATCGACCACCCTGCTCTGAAGCGCTGGATGATCGATCGGACACGGCGCCAGCGCGACCGACACGACCGGATGGCCGCGCGCGAGCAGCCGCCTCACCACTTCCAGCCCGATGCCGGTGCTGCCCCCCGTGACCAGCGCCGCCGCGCGCGCACTCATCAACGCGACTCCTCGACCAGCGCAAGCACGCGAAGCGGACTGCCGCTACCGTTCTGAATCTTGAGCGGTGCGCTGAGAATGACCGATCCGGTGGGCGGTAACTGATCGAGATTGCACAGGCACTGCAGGCCGTAGCGACCGGTCCCATGCATCAGGTAGTGACACGGATAGGGCGGCCTAAGGTGAAAACCCTGGCCCGCATCAGTTCCGATCGCCTCAGACCCGAAGCCAAGCACGTCTCGCTCCTCAATCATGAAACGAACCGCTTCTGCGCTGGGGCCGGGCGTGTGCTGCCCCGTCTCGTCGTAGTTTTGATAATCCGCGGGATCACGCCGCTTCGACCAGTCGGTTCGCATCAGAAGCCATGCGCCCGCCGGGATGCGACCGTGCTGGGCCTCAAATTGCAAAATATCCTCGACGGTGAGGAGGTAGTCGGGATCACGCTCGGCCTGCTCGTGGCAATCGATCACCACCGCCGGGGCCACGAAATGTGCGACCGGAACCGTATCCACCGAGTTGTTGGCGAGTTCGCGACCCGAGATCCAGTGGATTGGCGCATCGAAGTGCGTCCCGGTATGTTCACCGCAGGAAAAATTGTTCCAATACCAACCCGGACCTCGCTCGTCGTAGCGGGAGATCTCCTCGATCCGGAAAGGCCAGCATTGCCCCATCTCCGGCGGCAGCGAAATTTGCGGAAACTCGGGCGACAAGGTTTGAGTGAGGTCGATCACCCGAACCGTTGAACTTGCCAGGGCGGTAACGAGCGCCGACAGCACCCCACCGGGCTTTTGGGCTGTACTCATGATTGCGCTCCGCCAAGCGCCAGTTCACGCTCGAGCACCTTGGGGTTTTCACGCCAGCGTTCAAGCCATTCCTGCGCGACCTCCCCCGGGTAGACATCTTCCACGCCATCTCGAAGCGCTTTAACAATGGCCGACGCCACCGCAGCCGGCGCAAGTTTAGGCGGCGGCATCGTCTGGTTCCATTCGTCGTCGATGGGCCCGGGGAACAGATTGATCACGCGAATACCCGCCTGACGCATTTCAGCACGCAGGCACTGCGCGAGTGAGAGCGCAGCCGCCTTAGACGCCGAGAAGGTGCCGTGGGGGGGGAAGTTGCTTAGCGCGTAAATCGAAAGCAGATTGACCCATGCCGTGGCACTGGTGGGCCCGTCGGCCGCACGTGCTTTCAGTGCGCCCCCGAATGCCTGACTGAGGCGCAGCAATCCGAAATAGTTCACTTCCATTTCGTCGCGCGCAGCATCAGTACCAGGACGCGACGCGATTCCGAATGGCCGGTGAACCTCGGCATTGCTGATCACGATATCGACCTTGCCGCCCAGTTCGCCGCCCAACGTCTGCACCGATTTGCTGTCGGTGACATCGAGCGGTACGGCAGTCACTTGTGGCAAGGCCAGCAACTCATCAAAACCCGGCGGCTTTTTCCATGGCTCGGCAACGCCAACCCAAACGATGTCGGCGCCTGCCTTCACCAACGCACGGGCGACCGCCTGCCCGACCGGGCTCTTGCCATCGGTGATCAGCACCTTGCGGAATTTTGGGTCGCTGGTCATGTCGCGCAGTACCGGGTCATCAGCCATATGGGGAATCTCCTGCTCGGGAAAGGCAATCAGCACGGCCTGCCCGGAGCGATCAAGCCGGGCGCCCACCCTCACGCGACAGGGGGCTTCGGCAACATCGCCATGTAAGTGAACGATCAAAGTGGGACCCGCGTCGAGCTTGACCATGCCGATCCGCCAGGGCAGCCGCTCGCGAAAATAAAGATCATTGCTGTGGCGAAGAATGGTCACGGCCAGCAGCTCGCCTTCACCGGTCTGTTCACGCCAGCGAAGCTCGGGTGACAGGCAGCCCGCACAGGCCTCTCGCGGCGGGTATTGAACGCTCGCACAGCGCTCGCAGACCTGGAGCATAAGGCGACCTTCAGCCGCCGCCGCTGTCAGACCGAGCGCCACCCGCCCACGCGCAGAGGGCGGCAGATTCATCACGCGCGTGCGCAGGATCGGGTTCTTGCGCTTGGGGCGCATCATCGGCATGGACATCACGCACTCCCGAGCAGCACGGCACCGGTACAGAGACAACGGTCATAGGTGACCATGCCGAACCCAGTTACCAGACCCAGCCGTGCGTTCGCCACAGAACGATCGCCAGCCTCACCGCTCAGCTGCCGCAGCGATTCAGTGACACCAATAAAGCCGCCCGCCGCTCCCGCCTGACCCGCCGACAGCTGCCCGCCGCCGGTGTTGTTCGGAAAATCGCCCACGCAGCGAAGATCATGCGAATCAACGAAAGCCGGCGCCTCACCTTTGCCGCAGAAGCCGAGATCCTCGAACTGAATCATGACGATGACCGGGTAGTCGTCATACGTCTGTATAAAGTCCACCTGGTCGGGCCCAACGCCCGCCTGCGCCCACAGGTCATCCCGATCGACCAGCCAGCCACCGCGCTCCATCACTGGATCGTCAGCGAAGGCATTGTGCCGCTCGATCGACCCACGCAAGACCGCATAGCGAAGCCCCTGCGAACGAGCACGCGACTCGCTCATCACGAGAAAAGCCTCGCCCCCTGCGCAGGGCATCACACAGTCGTAGAGATGCACCGGATCAGAGATCGGCCGCGCCGCCATGTAATCCTCGATTGAGAGCGCCTGTTTGTAAAACACCGCGCCCGGATTGCGATTGGCGTTAAAACGTTGGCTGACCGCGACCTTCCCGAAGTGTTCGCGGCGCGCCCCGTACTTGCGCATGTAATGAGCGGTAATCATCGCAAACACTGAATTGGGGCCGCCCGCGCCATAGGGGTAACTGGCATCGCGCGCAAAGTAGCTGAACCCGCCCAGCATCATGCGAAAGGAATCGACATGATTGGTGTCACCCGCCACACAGGCCACCACGTCTGCGTCTCCGGCCTGCACTGCACGCGCGGCACGTCGCAACGCCATCACGCCGGAAGCGCCGCCATTCGGCAAAAAATCAAGCCATCTTGGCGATACACCCAGGTGCTGGGTGATGCCCACCGCGGTATCGGGTCCCAACGAAAAACTGCTGACGGTGAGGCCGTCGATTTCGTCTTTCGCGATGCCGGATTCACGGACCAGCGCTTCGAGCGCCTGCCCGATGAACCAATGAGCACCGTGGGTGGAATAGCGCCGGTACGGCACCGTGACGGGTACCGCAACCGCTACCCCTTCATAGGACATCCGTCTTCGGGTCATGGATCAAGCCTGGCGCTTCTTGAGTGATCGGGTATCGACACAATGCGCGGTTCCAGGCAGTCGCGCAGCCAAGGCTTTCAACTCTCCACGCTGCACCTTCTGAGAGGCGGTGAGCGGCAGCGCGTCGACAAACGCGACATAGCCCGGCGCTTTGAAATAGGCGAGTCGCTCAAGGCACCACTGCACCAGCGAGCAAGCAGCCTGCTCGCGAGCCGCGGCGTCAGCAGGCGGCGCCGCTGCAACAACACAAGCCAGCACCTCGTCACCGCGCACCGGGTCGGGGGCGGCAGCCACCGCCACGGCACGAACGAGCGGGTGCTGAAGCAGGACGCTCTCCACCTCGACCGCTGCGATGTTCTCGCCGCTTCGTCGGATCACGTTCTTGCGTCGATCGATGAAATGGTAGAGCCCATTGGCATCGCGTGAGACCACATCGCCGGTATGGAACCAGCCCCCCGCCCAGGCCTCGTCGGTCGCCTGAGCGTCTTTCAGATAGCCCAGGTAGAACCCATCACGCGGATCGGCGCCACGATGCCGCACCAACAACTCGCCCGGTTCGTCGACCGCAGCGTCGGCACCATGATCGGCCACGATCCGCACCTCGACCTCCGGGTTGTCGGGCCCGAAGCAGTTGGTTCCGACGGCACGCGGCTCACGATGCGCAATCAGCACCGCGCCGGCGCCGGTCTCCGTCATTGACCAGCCCTCAACCAGCGGAAAGCCAAACCGTTTCTCAAAGGGTTCATGCAGGCTTCGATTCACGCCTGCGCCGAAGCCGAACCGAACCGTGTGATCGCGATCGGTCTGCGACTCGGGCGCTTTCATCAGCATGGCAGGCATCACGCCCAGGTAATGGATGACCGTGGCGCGGAATTCGCGAACCGCGGGCCACCAGCCATCGGGATGGAACCGATCGACCAGGCTGATGCAGCCGCCCGTCACGATCATGGTCACCACTGAAAACGCCATCGCATTCATGTGATTGACCGGAAGCGGCGTGATCATGCGTTCGCAGCCCATGCGCAGTGACACATGCCCATCGAGTTCCGCATACCACTGCGCGGCAAGAAGGTAGTAGCGGTTACTGAGCATGCAGCCCTTAGGCCGACCGGTGGTGCCGGATGTGTAAAGCAGGCCGCACTCGGTACGCAGCCCTGGCAGGTCATGGGTGAACGGTGCCGGCGTGGCGCAGTTCGGCGGCCGGTCATCCGGCCCGATGACCGCGAGCTGACAGTTTGCCGACTGTGCGGCGGCAGCGAGCAGCGCATGGCGTGATGGCGTCGCAATGGCGAGCCCAATGCCCGAGTGCCCGATGAGATACTCGAGCTCGGCTGAGCGGAGCTCACCGCTGATGGGCACCACGGATGCACCCATCCCGTTCAAGGCCAGCCAATGAAGCAAAAACGCCGGTCGGTTATCGAGCATCAGGCCCACGCGATGACCATGCCCATAGCCCGCCGACACATAGGCCTGCCGCAGACGGGTGACTTCCGCTTGAGCAGCGCCATAGGTGATGACACACGGCGACATGCCATAGGCCGCCGCAGTGCCACTCAGCACCTGAATGAAGGGATGATCAGGCCAGCGGGCGGCAGCCAGCGCAAGCGCCTGTGCGACGGTTTGTGCAGCGTACGGGCTCGCGGGCTCACCCGGCTGAGCGCAGGTGATCGGGGCGTCGGGTGATGCAGAGGAGCTCAACGGGGCCTCACATGAAAAGGCTGATGTTACCGAAGGCTGCATCGCCATTGACCAGGTCGATGCGTTTCAATCGTATGCGAATCCTGTCGCCCTCGGTCACGAGGTGGTGTGAGGCCCACCCAGCATAGAGGGTCTGCCGATCGAGGCGGGTTTCAACATAGTGAAAGGCGGTTCGGAGCCGAAACTCACCCCGAGTTTCATCCATGCTTTCCACACGGGGCGTTTGCAAAAGATGATGGCAGCGCGAACGCGGTTGCTCGGAGTAAGTTCGCGCCCCCGACAAGCGCTCGACGCGGATACGGAGCAGCAGCTTGTCTTCGTACATGAGCGAATTGTGTAGCAGCGGATCGGTTTGCCCCGGCGCGATCGGTATCCAGTAACGCGCGTCATCCGTAAAGAGATCCAGCCATTCGCCAAAACGCCCGTCGTCGAGCATCTGCGCTTCATCGAGCACGAATTCGATGAGCCGCTGGGTAACACCGGTCATGATATGGCCTCCTCCCCGGCGGACATGAAGCGAACCCAGGCCCGGAACTGATTTCGCATCTGCGCCTCGCTGGTGCCGCGCACCACCTCCGCGGGAGACGCGCCCTCGCCCGGCTGGAACAGACGCCCGAGATTCACCCACTCGCGCAGGCCCGATTGCAGCCCCTGCTGCGCACGCTCGTAGACCTCCAGGTCATCGTGACCGACAATCGAGCCTGGCGAATTGATCAGCCGGTTATACATGCAGGTCCGTTCCAGAAGCAGGTCGGGCGCCCCCACGAGGCGGAAAGTCCAGCTCTCGACCAGGGTACGGTCCGCCGCCAGCGGCTTGAATACGCGCAGGGTCTGAATCGGCCCCTTCACCATGATGTTCGGGAAATACATGGTGTTGTGCCGAACTTCGCCCAAGATGCGAGCGGTTCGCTCTTCACCGTAGGCAGCCACCATCGCTTCCTGATAGCCGGGAATCGCCGAGTAGGCCGCGTGGATGGAATCGCTGACACCGGTGTGACCATGGCCGTTTGGCCAGATCCGGATGCCCATATTGTCAAAGAACTTGTAGGTACCCACGAACGGGGCGAACTGCTCAACCGCCATGGGCCTGGGCGTCCCCTCTGGCTGCTCGCCCCAGATGCGTACGGTGGTTCCGGCCGACGACTCATGGGCCACCATCGGGTGGCACGCATCGGTCTGGTTCTCGGCGAGCATCTTCCAGTTGCAGGGATGCATGTACCTGAGCATGCCGCCCGTGACCTCAAGCCGCCCCGCGGGCGCCCGGTCGACCATGTTGTCGAGCGTGGAGAGCGATTCACCGAAGTAGTCGTGAAATGCAACGCCTTCGCTGCTCAGGCGGCAAAAGACAAACCCACGATACACCTCCACTGCACCGGCGCGTGCGAGCCCCAACCTTGCCTCGGCAGCCTCGAAGCCGGTGCCGTCGTAGCCGTCTCGCAGCGGAATGTTCTGCAGCGCGCCATCGGTGCCGTACGTCCAGGCGTGATACGGGCACCGAATAAAGCGGCCAAGATTTCCCGACCCTTCGCTCACCAGACGTACGCCCTTGTGCGCACAGCGATTGATCAGCACCGAGACGGCACCATCGGCTTGCCGAACCATGACAACCGGTTCGGCCCCCACGCTCGTCGTGAAATAGTCGCCCGAATTGGGAATCTGGCTGTCATGGCCCACGAACACCCAGGTCGACCGGAACAGCCGGGACATTTCGAGGTTGAAAATCTCCGGATCGGTATACACCGCCCGGTGAACCTCGTTGTCGCGAACCAGCGCGCGCAGCGCGGCGCCTGTCCATCGCGTGGCTGAGTTGATCATTCCCCCTCCCGCTCTTGCTTCAGATCAAATGTAAAACTCTACCGCCGGCAGCGCCTCGCCAGCGTGGAGCAGATCCACACGCTTGAGCACGATCAGAAACCCTGACGCCACGCGACGCAGGCGGTGATGGGCCACACCCGGTAGCGTCACCGTCCGGCCCGCGCGAAGCTCGGTATACAGAAACGCGGTACGCAGATAAAAATTGTCCTCTGCGAAATTCGCCTCGAGCACCTCAGGTGTTTGCAGCAGATGGTGACAGCGTCCAGCGGGCTGCTGAGAATACGCATGGGCGCTACGCAACCGCTCGATGTGTACACGCCTCAGCATTCGGTCATCGTAAAGATGCGAGGCCTCAAGGCGTGGGTCCTGGGCTGCGGGGGATGCTGGCAGCCAGTAAACCCCATCGTCGGCGAAGAGCGCATCCCACTCATCCAGACGCTGTTCATCCAGCAGCCGCGCCTCGCGCACCACCACAGCCTGAAGCAGTCGCTCAAGATCGGGGGAAACGCTTTGCGCACTCACGACGCCCGCTCCGGAGGCACTGGTCCGCGATCCGACATCAGCCGCGCCCACGCCGCATATTGGTTGCGGAGAAGCGCTTCATCGACTCCTCCCACATCACGCGGCGGTTGATCACCCACCGCCCTCGCCTCCCGGTGCAGGCTGACCCACGGATTGGGGCCGGCAGCTAGATGGTTCTGAATGCGCTCGAACAGATGCAAATCATCGTGCGCCACCAATGAAAGCGGCGAAAACACCTGGCGGTTGTACAGCAATGCGCTTTCGAGCAGCGCTTCGGGTGCGCCTTCCGGCTGAAACGCCCAGGCTTCGATGACCGTACGGTTGTGCGCGAGCGGCCGCAGCACACGCATGACCTGCGGCGCCCCCTTGAGTGCCATGGTGGGATAGAACACGACATTCTGCGGAGAGAAGGCAAGCACGCGCTCCGCGCGCTCCTCGCCATGCGATTTGCGCAGGGACTCGCCGTAATCCCCCAGCGCGCTGTACGACGTGTGGAGACTCTGATGCGTGCCCAGCACACTGTGGCCACCCGGCAGCACGCGCCCGCCCATCTTCTCGAAAAAGGTGTAGCCCGAGCCAAAGGGCAGCAACTGCCGCATGGAAAGTGGCGTCTCGGTGCCCTCCGGCGGACTCCCCCACACCGTTCGTGCAGAGAGCGTGGCCGATGCATGGGTGGTCACCGGGTGGACCGAATCATTGATGTTCTCGAGATAGATTTTCCAGTTGGCACGGATTTCGGTGCGCAGCACCCCGCCCGCGAGCCTCAACCGCCCTACCGGTGAACGGTCAGCAATCAGGTCCAGCGCGTTGATGAGCTCGCCCATGGAATGCTTGAAATCATTCCCATCGCTCTCAGCCCGGGCAAACACAAACCCGCGGTGCACCGCGACCTCGCCCCAGTGGGTCAGTCCACGCGCTGCCGCACTCTCCGCAAACGCCGTACCCTCGTAGCCCTCGCGCAGCGGCATCCCCGAGAGGCGCCCATCGCTGGCATAGGTCCAGCCGTGATACGGACAGCGCAGCACCCGCGCAATCTGCCCGGCAGGCGCACTTACAACAGGCGCGCCTTTATGCGCACAACGGTTGTGGAGCACCACGATGCTTGCGTCTTCGCGCCTTAGCATCAGCACGGGCTCGCCTGCCAGCTCGCAGGTGATGAAATCACCCGCACGAGCAATCTGACTATCGTGCCCGACAAAAAGCCATGCTCGGCGGAAAAGCCTTGCGCGCTCAAGCGCAAATATCTCTGCGCTCAGATAGAGATCACGATGGACCTGATCGCCCTTGACCAGATCGGTCACGGCAGGCACATCCTTCATTTGCCGAGTAGCACTGCAGGAAGCCAGGTTGCAATCGGCGGAAAGATCCAAACCAGGCCGATCATCAGGAGCCCCATGATGACGTAGGGCGTGACCGCAGCAAAAATTTCAGTCGTGGGAATGGAGGCCGGTGCAACGCTTCGCATGGTGAAGAGAAGCATGCCAAAAGGCGGCGTGAGGAGCCCCAGCTGCATGCAGATCAGATAAAGCACCCCCCACCAGAGCGGGTCCCAGCCATAGAACTGCACCAGCGGCATGAAGAAGGGCAATGTAATCAGCATCATGCTCACCTGGTCGATGAAGCAACCGAGGATCAGCAGAATCACCAGCATGCCAGCGAGCACACCCCACGGCGGAATGGCTGCATCACGCACCAGCGCCACCAGTCCGTTGGTTGCGCCCGAAAACGACAGGATCTGCGAAAAGGTGGTGGCACCAATGATGATGAACAGGATGACGCCCGATATCGCAGCCGTGCCCGTGAGCGCCTTGGCAAGCGATTGCAGCGTGAGCACCCGATAAAGCAGCGCCACCACAACGGTGGCCAGCGCGCCAATGGCCGCGCTCTCGGTGGGCGTGGCCCAACCTGCCGACATGGCGGCAATGACCAACACGAAGATGAGTACGAGCGGCGTGACGTTGATCACCAGGGGGCCCCAGCGCGCCCAGCCCTGGTGTTCCTCGCGGCTAAAACTGGGCGCCAGTGACGGATCGCGGCGAACGCTCAACAGGATCCAGCCCAGAAACATGGCGGCAAGACAGATGCCCGGAACCACCCCCGCAATCAGCAACCCGGAAATGGAAATGCTGGCCAGACTGCCCAGCAGTACCGTGATCGCCGATGGCGGAATGAGCATATCCACGCCACCGATCGCCATGATGGGCCCCATGGCCATTCGCGGGTGATAGCCCCGGCGAAGCATCTCGGGAAGAAGCAGACTGCCCAGGAGCGCGGTGGTGGCAATGGTTGAGCCCGAAATCGCAGAAAACACGGTACCCGCCACGATCGCCACTACGCTCAGCCGGGCTGGCACGCCTCGAATCGCGCGATCGAATCCGTCGATTGCCCGAATCGCTAGCCCGGTATGAAAAAGCACCTCGCCCATCAGAATGAAAAAAGGAATTGGCGTAAGCGAAAAATTGGTGATGGAGGCCACCCCGTTCCGGACCGCCTGCATCAGCCCCGCCTCACCCCCAAGGAACACCACAGCGCCCACGATATTGATACCGAGAAACGCGATGCCAGCCGGCAACCCCGCAAGGAGCAGCACGGTGAGCACACCGAACAGCAGCAGCAGCCCCTGCCACCAGATCATGCTGCGGCTCCCTGTTCGGACACCAGCCCCTCAGGGTAAAGAACCCGCCGACCGCATTCGAGCGCAAGCAGCAGAAAACCGATCGGGAAAGGAACGTAGAGCCACCACTCGGGAAACACCAGTGCCTTCAGCACAACACTTCCTGCGGCACGGCTATCGAGGACTGTCAGCGTACCGTACCAGGTGAGCACCAGGCTCACGACCAGCCCCAGCGACGACGCCAGCCGATCGAGCCGACGTTGACCCGCGGGCGACAGCACGGCCCCGAGCAGGTCCAGCCGTACATGCTGATTACGCCACATGAGCCAGGGGGCCGCGGCGAGCGTGGCAAGCGGCAGCGCGTACTCGGTCACTTCATTGATCCATGGGAGCGATCGAAGACCGAGGTTGCGAGAAAGCACATCAAAACACACGAGGACGGTGATGGCACCGAACGTGCTCGCCGATATCGCACCACACGCCCGCATCAGCCAGGCATACATGCCGCGCCCTCCTGAAGGTGAGATGTCAGGGGGCCATCAGCTGGCGAAGCTTCGGCCCATGCTGCGGGCTGGTCGCAATCACCCCCGCCCACCCGGCATCCAGCGACAGTTGCAAGAATTTCTTTGCTTCAGCCTCGGGCAAGCGGATGACCTCAATGCCTGCATCAGCCTGCCGCTTAGTCTCGGCGGGCGCCGCCTTGGTGGACATGTCGGCATTGAGGCTTTCCAGCCATTCGCCC
>JAGWXN010000536.1 GCA_018969885.1 Betaproteobacteria bacterium
CACGCCCAGCGCGTCAAGGGTTTCTTCGGCTTCCTCGACATAGCTGCGCGGGCCGGTGAGTCGCTCAACTTCATCAATGGTCCCACCCCGCAACAGCAAAGTCACCTCGATGGTGCGAAGCGCCACCATGAGGCCAAACACAGCCAGACCCGCAAGCCACAATCCCTGCGGGATGATGAGCGGCGTTTTCAACAGACTGTTGTCCGTGGCCCGAAATTCAAAGGATTCCCTGGCGGTGTAGAAGGCGCCATACACCAGGAAACCCGCGAAGATCGCCAGCGCCAGAAGCGCCACCCAGTGCAGCCAGCGGCGCACCCCGGGCGGGAAGCGCATGATCAGCACATCGATCCGCACATGAGACCGCGCCTCCATCGCAGCAGCGAGCCCCCAGGCGATGCCGATTCCCAGCATATACCCGGACAGCTCGACACTTGCCTGCGTGGAGAACCCAAGAAAGCGCCGTGCCAGCACATCGAAGGTGATGAAGAGTGCGCAGGCAATGATCAGCCAGCCTGCGCACGCCCCCATCAACCGGGCCAGCGCGTCGACCGCGCGATTGGCTGCGCGCACCGCGACGAGCAGCATCGCGCGGCTCCGATCAGCGCGCCGAGTAGCGCACGCCTGAGATCGGCGCGATCACCTCGTTGTAGATGTCGCCACACTTCGGTCCACAGCGCTTGACCCAATTGGGCAGCACCACGTTCTGAAGCGCCTCGCGAACCCGCGCCTTGTCCGCATCCGAGGCCTTCACCCACACCATGGGACGGTTCTTGACGACCGTACCGATCGTGCAGGCAGCAGCGTTACCGATGTTGCAGTCGATGCCGTCCTGTGATGCGTCGGCGCCAAGTTTCCATTGCTGGGCCTGCACATCACGGAACTGCGCTTCAAGGAAGCTGCGTACGGCCGGATCGAGCTTGTTCCACCAGGCGAGGTTCACAAAATACGCCGAGGTCGACCATGAAATCGATAGCGTATAGAGGTGCGTGGACACCTCATACCACTTGGTGCCGTTACCGCTGCCCGACCCGGTCACGCCGCAGTCGACCGTGCCGCGCTCGAGCGCGGTGTAGACCTCGCCGAAGGCAAGCGCAGTCGGCTGAGCTCCGAGTGCGTTCATCAGATCGCCAGGCGACGGGCCGTTCACGCGAACTTTCAGACCCTTGAAATCGGCCAGGCCATTGATGGGCTTGCGGCAGAAAAAGACCTGCGCGGGATACGGGTAGGTGGCAATGATCTTGACGCCCAGCCGCTCGAGCTCGCGGTTGGCAAGCGGCAGCATGGCCTCGGCGACTTTGAACGCCTGATCGATTTCAGGGTTGAGGCCCGCGAGGTCTACCCCGTCGAGGATGGGAACGTCACCCGACACCGTGGTGAACGGCGCGCCACCGATGTCCACCTGCCCGGAACGGACCAGACGGATGACCTCGGGACCCTGGACGTTAGCCTCGGGCCAGCTCTTCAGATTGAATTCGATTCGGCCGTTACTTGCCTTGGGCATGTTCTCGCGCAGCATCGGTACATCAACCTTGGTGTACTGCGGAATGGAGGGGGCGGCCTGGGTCACCGCGGTGACCGTGACCTTAGGGCCCGCGGGGAGGGACTGCGCAAAGGCACCGCCCGTGGCGCAGGCTGCGGCGACGGCCGCGACCAGAATTCGTTTCAACATAAATGTCTCCTTGATGGAAAAAGCTGCCAAGCTCGCGGATGATAAAGGACATCGCCCCGAATCAACCACCGGTTTTGATGAGGGACGCTCCGGGCGTGAACCGCGCCCCCCCTCGCGCCCGGGTTATCGCTAGACTATTCGGATAAGCAACGTCAACACA
>JAGWXN010000537.1 GCA_018969885.1 Betaproteobacteria bacterium
CGTGGCCAGCCAGGCCGCCCAGCAGAACCCAATGAGCGCCACAACGAGCCAACTGCCCCAAGGGATACGCCGCCAGAGCACGGCCCCGACGCAGCAGCCGATGAATACGCCGAGGATGATCTGCCCGGAGGGCAGAACGCTTACTTGCTGAAGTGCGAGACAGCCGACAACGAAGGCCGAGGCCAGAGGCGGTGCGGGGAGGTCGCGTAGACGCGGGTGACGTTGCATCCCGCGATCCTGCCGCCAGAGGATCGGCTCGCGCGCAACGCGCTCACCCTACCGCGCTAGGCCGGACGGTGGGCGACCGCAGTCCCGTTGCGCGATCCCGCCTGACACCAGTGTGCAAGGCGCGGCAATGCACGCACGGCATTGGCCGCCGTCAGGCGGGCCACCTCGACGCGACCGCAGTCCCGCAGTCCGGCAAGCGTGTCAGCGATGCGGACGATCTCGGCCGGGGCGTTTCGTCCTGGATGCAGCCACGCAGGCGCAATATCGGGCGAATCGGTTTCAAGCACCAGCGCCTCAGCCGGAAGTTCACGCGCCAGCCGACGGATGCGAAGCGCGCGTTCAAAGGTCATCGCCCCACCAAATCCGAGTACACATCCCTGCTGCAGAAACGCGGCGGCCTGTTGCGGGCTGCCATTGAACGCATGGGCGATGCCGCGTGTCACACCGGCCTGCCTGAGGTGCTTCAACACCTGATCCTGAGCCTGTCGGACGTGCAGGATAACCGGCAGGTCAAACTCCCGCGCGAGCTTCAGCTGCGCCGCGAGAAATCGAGATTGCCGGTCCCGGTCGAGTCCAGGAACAAAGTGATCGAGACCAATCTCACCGACCGCCACCAGCGCGGGATCATCGCGATGCGCCAATAAGGCTGCGCGCAGATGCTCGAGATCGTCGTCATGCGCCCGATCGACCAACATCGGGTGAATACCCAGCGCATACACCAGGCCAACATGCGCGTGGCAGAGCGCACGCAAAGGCTCGAAGGCGGCCACCTCCACCGCGGGCATCACGATCACACCGACGCCTGCGGCTTGCGCCTGCCGGATCACCGCCTCACGGTCGACAGCGAATTCGGCTGCATCGAGATGACAGTGCGTGTCGATGAGCATGCGCAGCCGCTCAGTTTCTTGCGACCAGCCGCCCATCGCTCAGGGCGAGCACCCGGTCGGCCCGCGCCGCGAGTTCCTCATCATGCGTGACGATCACGAAGGCAGTGCCAAGCTCCTGCCGAAGCTCGCCGATCAGATCAAACATCCGGCGAGCGGTGCTGCGATCAAGATTACCGGTCGGCTCATCGGCAAGCACACACGAGGGGGCGGTGACCAGTGCGCGGGCAAGCGCGACCCGCTGCCGCTCGCCCCCGGAAAGCTGACCCGGCCGATGTGCCAGACGCTCGACGAGCCCAACCCGCGCGAGCATCGTGCGGGCGGCCTCTTCGGCGTCGTGCACCGCCATGCGCCTCACCCTGAGCGGCATCGCCACATTCTCGAGCGCGCTAAATTCAGGTAGCAGGTGATGAAACTGGTAGACAAAGCCCAGCATACGATTGCGCAGCGCGCCCAATGCCGATGCGGAAAGCGGTGCGATGGCGACACCGCCCCAATGCACGACACCTTCATCGGGCGTATCCAGGCCGCCAAGCAGATGAAGCAAGGTGCTCTTGCCGCTCCCTGATGCACCCACGATCGCGATCTGCTCACCCGCCCGCACCGATAGATCCACAGCGCTCAGAACCTTCAAGGTGCCGCTACCGCTTGAGTAGGCGCGACCCACCGCCGTGCAGTCGAGTACCGGGTGCGTCATGGTGAGAACGTGCCTAC
>JAGWXN010000538.1 GCA_018969885.1 Betaproteobacteria bacterium
AGGGGACGCTCGCGTATCTGGCGTACTGCGAGACCCGGAGGGTCCGCGCTGTGATCGGTACAACGGGCTTTGACGCAGCGGGTAAGGCGCGTATTGCGGCGGCCGGCGCCCACATTCCGGTGGTGTTTGCCCCGAACATGAGCGTGGGCGTCAATGTCACGCTCAAACTCCTCGAGATGGCCGCGCGCATTCTCAACACCGGCTACGACATCGAAATTATCGAGGCACACCATCGGCACAAGGTGGATGCGCCATCGGGTACGGCCCTGCGAATGGGCGAGGTCGTGGCCTCGGCGCTCGGCCGTGACCTGTCCAAGGTCGCGGTGTATGGCCGCGAGGGCGTCACCGGCGAGCGAGACCCCTCCACGATCGGCTTTGCAACCGTACGCGGCGGCGACATCGTGGGGGACCACACGGTGCTGTTTGCGGGCACGGGCGAGCGGATCGAAATCACCCACCGCTCAGCGAGCCGGGTGACCTATGCGCATGGCGCCTTGCGCGCCTGCCGGTTCCTCTCCGATCGCGCAAACGGGGTTTATGACATGCAGGCGGTGCTCGGCATCGAGTAAGGGCAGCCAGCCGGGCTCGCACCACCAGAGTGCAACGCGCCTCGAAAGCGGGCGCAGCGCCCTGGCGTCGCGCGGTCTCAGCCCAGATTCATTTCGCAGCGCCAAAGCGCTTTCGGAGCGATTCGCAAGGGTCGGGGCGTTCCTGTGCTTCGGTGATCCTGACAGCGTCAAAGCGGCCCTCGTCTGGAGAGACGGGCGCTTCAAGCAGACCGACCGCAAAGATTCTTGCCGAGCCCGCTGTATCCCGGAGATGAAGCGGTACGCCCAGATCAGTCCGGACATGGCCATTACCTGCGAGCAGCACGGGCCGTCTGCCGCCCGCGCGCACCTCAATGACAACTTCGGCGATGCGGGCATCGCGGGCGCGTTGCGCTCGCACCATGGCGGGAATCATTACCTCGGGAAGCAACCCGCAATGGCCGTCGCGGATGACACGCGCCATCCGTTGCTCGACCTCGGGTGTCCATCCTGTCGGCACCGCAGATCCAAGCGCGTGAGGCTGACCACGCGCAATCGCAAAAGCTTCACTCGATGACAGATTTGCCGCCTGGATCGGTAAGTTCCGCTCGAGTGCGAGTTCCACCACCGGCCCGATCAGCGTCCAATCCCAGCCATCAAAACGAAAGCCAGCCGACTCGGCCAGCTGACGGGCGCGCGTGCTCACCGGAAGGCGGGTGTCCTGCATGTGCCGGGCCTCGTCGAGGCGGGGCTGCGCGTCGGCATCCAGGTGTTCAAGCACGATCGTGATCGGTGCACGATCTGCAAGCTCGCGCAGCCACTGGAGGCGCAGCCGGTGCTGCGCGGCATTATCGTGAAACTCACCCAACAGCACGATGTCGGCCGCCGCCATGCCCTCCATGATCGCGCGGTCGTGATCGGAGCGGGGAAGCGTCGAGCATGCGGCAAGCAGGCATGCGCCGAGAAAGACAGGCAGCCTAGACAGCAGACGACCGGGAGCATGAAGCATCGATGGCTCTGGAATAATCGCGAACGATGCACGCTAGCATGAACACTCGGTCCTGGCTGATCGCTCTGACGGTCATTACGCTTCACGGCGCGCTGATCGCTGCCGTGGCGAAGTTTGAACCGTCCCGCCCGCACGCGCCCACGCCGATGACGATCGTGGCATTCGCCGTGCCGGAGGCCGAACCACCTCCTCCTGCGCCGCCTCCTCCCGCGCCGCCTCCTCCTGCGCCGCCTCCTCCCGCGCCGCCTCCTCCTGCGCCGCCTCCTCCTGCGCCGCCTCCTC
>JAGWXN010000539.1 GCA_018969885.1 Betaproteobacteria bacterium
TTGCAGGGTTGTGGGCAGGCCGCCGAAGGCATGGTCATCCCCACCAGCTTTGCGCCCGTCACGCCCGAGGCGCGTGTGGCCGCTGCCGCCATGCTCAAGGTCAATGCCCACATGGATCTGCACAACGCGGCGGCCTGGGAGAACGTCCAGACGCTCAAGGAGATCATCGAGAAGCAGAAGATCATGGGTCGGCCCGATACCCTGATGGCCGACCGCCAGAAGATGCGCGAGGGACTGGCCGGCCTGAAGCAGACCAAAGGCCTCCTCGGACCGGTGATGCGTGGCCCCGATCGCGAGGCCATCAAGCCCTTCCTGTTCGTGCAGGTCAAGGCTTCGCAGTGGGCAGTGGTGCACCAGCCCTGATCCGCCGGAGGCCCACGCCATGTACAAGCTTCTGAGCGCCAAGCCCAGCCCCTACGCCCGAAAGGTGCGCATTCAGCTGCTGGAGAAGGGAATACCCTTCGAACTGATCACCGAGGTGCCGTGGAATGCCGACACCCAGACGCCGCGTTGGAATCCCCTTGAGAAGCTGCCCGTCCTCATCTGTCCGGATGGGCACAGCGTGTTCGAGTCCCGTTATGTCAACGAGTGGATCGAAATGCGCCATCCCGAGCCGCCCCTGGTGCCGCGCGATGTCGACGGCATCCTGGCTGTCAAGCGCTTCGAGGTGATCGTGGACGGAACCTGCGACGCGCTGATCCTGCAGCTCTTCGAAAACGCGCGCGGCGAGGACAAGCGCAGTCAGCCTTGGCTGGACCGTCAGCGCCGAAAGGTCGACGGCGCGCTGCGCGAGCTCTCGCAGATGGTGGGCCAGCGCGATTTCTGCCACGGCGACACCTTCACAATGGCCGATGTGGCCACCGGCACCCTGCTGGGCTACATGGCCGTGCGCTGGCCACAGCTCGACTGGCCGACGCGGTATCCGAACCTGGCGGCCTACCACCGCCGCATGGAGTCTCGTCCCTCCTTCGCCGCCACGCGCCCGGAGACCCAGGTGATCAGCGATCGGGTGGTCTAGCCCTCAGCGGGACCCTCTCAGGGTTCAGTCCTTGGGGCCCTTGATGATTGTGGTGATCACACCGTCGTTCATCCAGCGCACCCGCGCGGCGCCGACCTCCTGGCTGCGCTGGGCGCCGCTGGATCATGCGGGTGTCACGTCCTACCCAGAAAAGATCAGTTGGAAGGACAACACAACCAAGGGTGAACTTTGCGCGCGCAACAGTGTCAGGTCAGTGCGGCGATCGCTCAGTACCCATCTTGTAACTTTGGCCTCCAGCAGTAGATGCTGGGAATGGCTCACCGAAGCTCAGGTTCAGGCAGGATCACGCACCCAGGTTTGTTGGTCAGTTTTCGGTCGGCGTCAACAATCCGTGTGCTGATCCATCAGCTCGGCCCGCTCTTCTGCCGTCTTGGCCGCCTTCATCTTTTGATGCATCTCCTGCATGCCTTCGAATGAAGGTCGTAAGCCCCTGGATTCGGAACGTCAGAGGCCGCCGCCGCACGGTGAGCTCCAGAACGATGGCGGTTCGTCGTGCAGCTGGTCCATGAAGGCGTTTTCGGGCTACTTGGCCGCCGGGGGCTTCATCGCCTCGCGGTCGACCATCATCTTCATCATCATTTCCATCATGTCCATGTGCTTGCCCATCATCTCGGGGCCCATCGACATGCCGCCACCCATCCCCATGCCGCCCTTGCCGCCGCGCATCTGACCCATCATGGTCATGCCCTCATGCATGAGCTTCATGTGTTCCTGCATCAGCTTGGTTCGCTCCTCTGGAGTCTTGGCAGCCATCATCTTGTCGTGCATCTCCTGCA
>JAGWXN010000540.1 GCA_018969885.1 Betaproteobacteria bacterium
GATGCCTTGGAAGCGCAATGTTGCTGATCGCAAACGCAAAATCGACCTCGCCCTGCTCCACCGCGAGGGTGGCCTGATTGGCGCCCTTGTAGGGAACGTGAATCCCCTCCACGCCGATCAGCTTCAGCATGGCGGCAGCAGCCATGTGAGCGGGCGTACCGATGCCGCCTGACCCGTACCGTAGCGGCTGATCGCGGGCCGCACGCGCTGCGGCGAACAGATCCTGGATGGTTTTCCAGGGCCGGTCAGCGCGGACACCGAGTACGGCCGGGTGTTCGGCGAGCGTCACGATGGGAGTGAAGTCTTTCATCACGTCGTAGCCCGGATCCGCCTGCATGGCGGCGTGGGTGATCGCCGTGCCTCCTCCCCACATGAGCGCATAGCCATCGGGCGCTGTGCGCGCCATACGCTGCGCGGCAACCAGTCCACCCGCCCCGGGTCGGTTGTCGATCACGAATGAGCCACCGAAGGGTATGGCTGCGCGAGAAGAAATGAGCCGCGCGAGCGTGTCGGACGACGATCCCGCTGCAAACGGCACCACCAGGCTCACCGGGCGCGATGGGTAGGCAGACGGCTGGGCCCGTACTGCCCAGGGAGAAAGCGCCAGCAGACCAAGCGAAAGCGATAGCTCGCGACGGTTCATCGAGGTTCCTCCATCTGTTGATCGCGCGATTGGATCACACGAGCGGATCAGTCCGTGCGCGGACGTATGGATGGCGGAATACGATCGCTCAGTTGGGTTGAAGCCCCGCGCGCTCGATCACCTGCTTCCACGACGCTGCCTCGCGCTGCATCTGCTCGGCGAACTCAGCCGGTGTGTTGCCAATCGCGGTCAGGCCTAGTTCTTGGTAGCGGGTGCGAACCGTGGAATCGGCAAGCGCTTCCTTCACTGCTTCGGCGATTCTGCGGATCAGCGCGACATCGGTGCCCTGCGGTGCGGATAATCCCCACCAGTTGCCCGTGCGAAGCGCTGGCATCCCCTGCTCGGCGCTGGTCGCAACATCGGGCAGTGCTGCCAGGCGGCTTTCGCCCGCGACCGCAAGTGCTTTCAATCGGCCAGCCTTCACCATCGCAGCGACTGAACTGAAAGCGGTGACATAAAGCTGGGTCTCGCCGTTGACCAAGCCCTGAACCGCCGGGGGGCTGCCCTTATAGGGAACGTGAACCATCTCGACGCCGGCCAGCTGACGAAATAACTCGGCTGCCAGATGCGGTGGCGTACCGATCCCGGGCGAGCCGAACGCGAGCGGCGGCGTGGCTTTGGCGGCCAGCGCAGACAAGCTTCGCAGGTCGTTCGCTGCGAGCGATTCGGCAACCACCAGCACAGATGGCGCGTTGCTCACCATGGTGATCGGCATCAGATCGCTCAACGGATCGAACCGCATGCCGCGTATCAGGTGCTGGTTGGTCACGTAATTGTTGGTCGCACCCAGCAGAAGCGTGTGTCCGTCGGGCCGCGCTCTCACCACTTCTTCTGCGCCGATGTTGCCTGACGCGCCGCTCTTGTTGTCGATCAGGAAGCGCGCGCCCAGGCGCGATTCGAGCAGCGGCTGGATCTGCCGAAATGTGATGTCTCCGGTGTTGCCCGGCGCATAGGGGACCACGACGCGGACGGCACGATTCGGCCAGACGTTGGTGTCCTGTGCGTGACTTGCGGCGGGCAGCAAGGCTGCGGTGATAGTGAGTGCGACGGCATGAATCCGGTTCAGGTGCATCAGGGGCATCAGGGGCATCAGGGGCTCCGTGGGCGTCAAAGATCGGAGTGAATCAACCGACCGCCAACGATCACGCAGCGCGCGCGGATCTCCGGCA
>JAGWXN010000541.1 GCA_018969885.1 Betaproteobacteria bacterium
AAACCGCCGAGGCGCTCAACATGTTGCGGCTGGTGGCGCCCGCCGCGGGCGAGCTCACCCACTTCAACCCGGCCACCTTTCAGGTATGGGGGTCAAATAGCCGCTCGGGTTGGGACGACGCAGGCTGGCAGGAACTGGGTGGCGGGGTCACCGGTTTCCAGTCGCCGGTCGGGCGGCTTGAGTCGGCGGTGGAGTCGATGCTCTTCTTTGGCAATGACACCCCGTACCGCTTCTACAAGGTGGTGTTCCCGCAGCTGAGCGGGATTGCAGCGTCGCTCATTCCAGACGCCCATCTGCAACTGGCTGAGGCCGAGTTGTTCCAGGCGGTGCAGCGCCCGCAGTCGGTCGGCGAATCGTTCGGCACAGTGCCCGAGGGCGCTGGCGTTGACAAAGCCATCGATGGCGAGCCCGGCACAAACTATGTGAACCTCGAGGGGTCGGGCACCGGACTCACGATGTCGTTTGCCGACCCCCTTGCGATGAACACGCTGTGGCTCGCGTCTCGAAGCGGCGACAGCCTGTGGCAGACCGATCCAGCGGCCGTAGCGATCTATGGCATGGAGAGCGGCGACACAGACTGGGATGCCCCAGGCTGGGTGAAGCTCGGCGAGGCTGAGACCGGACTGGCCGATGAGCAGGGCTCGGTCAGTCTCATCCGGTTCGCGAACGACGCGGCCTATCGCCACTACCGAATCGAATTCACTGCCACCAAGGCGGATCGGGAAGGGCTTCCGAATCAGGGTGTGCAGGTGGCCGATGTCAGGCTGATGCGCGCGGTCATGGGCAGCGCGGCGATCAATGTACGCCCGCTTGCCGAGGCGATCACCTCGAGCGAGGCCGGTGGCACGGGGGTACAGGTCTTCGGTGCAGTGTATGAGGCGCCCAAGCTCCTCGCTTCCTTCGAGCCCGGGGCGGGCGCAAGCGGCGACACCGCGCTCGAGGCCGTTGCGCACGAGGGCGGCTTGTCAGTCGGTGAGCTCTGGCAGTCCGAGCCGGTGGCGGCAGGGGCCGATGGCCGCTGGCCCGCCTTCCAGAACGAGACGCAGACCGAGCTCGACCCCGAGCGCTATGTGAGCTTTACGGTCACGCCGCTCTCCACGCAAAGCGGCGACAAGCTGGTGCGCGTGGCCGCCATCGAGATGACCACCCGCAGCTTCCAGGGCCAGGGCGCGCGCTATGCGGCGCTCGCTCACAGCGGCGATGGCTTTAATTCGTTCGTGAAGCTTGAGCTCGATCCCACGGCGGAGCTCGAAACGCTCCGCTTTGATCTGGGCAATCTTGAGGTCGAAGAAGAAACCGAATTCCGCATCTATGTCTGGGGGATGAGCGCGAGCGCGGACGCCGACGGCAATCTGCAGGGATCGGATGCCGAGTATCTGGCTTCGTCCTCGGATGCCGGATTCGACGCGGGCCTGCGCATTCACGGCTGGATTGAAAACCAGCCGCCCGAGCGGATCGAGGCCAGCATCGGCCAGATGAGCGCACGCACGGTGATCTCCGTGCCGGGCACGCTCAACGAACTGCCTGAGTCGCAGCGGGCACTGCTCGCCAAGGCCGGGCCCGATGACATCGTGGACATCCGCTACCAGGTATGGGAATACCTGGGCGAGGACACCACGCTCGATCTGGCCGATGAAAACGCGTTTGTGAGCCCGAGCCAATGGCGCAAGGTGGGTGCCAACGAAACGCAGGCAGCCGGTGCGCCACCTGTGCTCGCCTCGACCGATGGCTTTGCCGACGTGCAACGCGGCCAGTGGGTGAAGGACCGCCGCACCGTGCGCGCGATCACGCTACAGATCGTGAGCGATCT
>JAGWXN010000542.1 GCA_018969885.1 Betaproteobacteria bacterium
ACGGACGGGGTGACCACGACCACCCAGGGTGAGGTGGCAATGAGCGTAACCGGTGCGGCATCGGCCACCGGATCAAACGGCATGCTTTTCTGCAGGCTTCCGTTGATGACATGTGCGCCCACCACCACCACCAGGTTGTGCCCGTCGGGTGGTGACTTGAGCACCAGGTCGGTGCCTACGATGCCGTTGGCACCGGGACGGTTTTCGACCACCACATTCTGACCCCAGGCCTCGCCCAGCTTGGCGGCCAATTGGCGACTGATGATGTCGGTGCCTCCGCCTGGCGCGTAGGGCACAACGATCCGGACCGGCCGATTCGGAAAATTCGCCTGCTGCGCGAGGGCCGGAAGCGACGCGGTGACGAGACAGGCGCCTGCGAATGCGGCATGAATCAGTGATCGGATCATGAGGAACTCCTGAAGGGGGATACGGCGCGGGGCCGTTCAAACAACCTAGAGAATTTCATCGACGCGCAACTCCACCGCATTTCGGGTGCGGCGACCATAGGCCACCGCGAGCAGGCGGGTGAGTGGCAGCAACGCAGGCGCGCTGGTCTCGAAACGCATGACGGTACGGAAATAGTAGAGCGCAGGGTCGACGTCTTCGCCGCGGCCGAGCCGAGCGAGTACCTCGGGCGAGGCCGTGCGCAGGCCCTGGCTGGTCACCTGAATGAGTTCTCCGGCATCGGTCTTGAGCGTGTATCGGGCATCCAGGTCTATGGTGCCGTCGGTTCGTACCCATTGCCAGTCTGCACCGCCCGGCAGCACGGTGCCTGAAATGAGATCGCCTTCAAAATGCCCGCCTTGAATGTTCACCACCCGGCGATGACCCATGGGCGTGAGACCAACATCAACGATGTCAGCCAACTCCGCGCGCAACAGGCGGATTAGCGGACGGGTGACGGTGTTCATGGCTTCATTCGTTTCCAGGTGAGCGAGTGCCGGCGCTGGATGCTCGTGCCAGGTAACGTGTCTTCCGCCGACAGGATCAATGTGTGCTCGCCCACGAAGCGCATCCGCCTCACCTGGTCGGTTCCAATCAGGTTGGGGTAGAGGGCAATCACCACCTCATGCCGCACATGATCCGCATCGGGGAAAGAATACGGCCCGCCGTAGTTCATGAAGGCATCGATCGCCTCGAGTCGCTCGGCTGCCGGCGCATGCTTCAGACTCGCGCTCGACATGGGCGGGCGCCCCGCGCGGCTGATGCTTGCATTCATCCAGCCATCGGGGCTGTAGACCAGCAGCCCCTCTGGATGCTCGCCAAAGGGAAGCGTGGGGGCGCGGCCATCGGAATATTCTGTGCGCCAGTCGGCGAGCCGCCAGCCGCCCACGATGGGGTGGTGGGCGACGGGGCTTCCTTCAGGATGTGTTGAGGCACTCATGGGGTGGCGGGCCGGGAACCGTACGCGCTCAGGCCTTGGCCTGAAGCTCGCGTCGCACGATGGCCGCTCCTGCTGCCATGGCCTGCATCTTGCCGAACGCTACATCGCGCGGCAGATATTTCATGCCGCAGTCGGGCGCGACGATGATGTTTTCGGCGGGGGCATAGGGGAGCGCCTTCCGGATGCGCGCGGCGATGGTGTCGGGTGACTCCACCGTCATGTCGGCCAGATCAACCACACCCAGAATGATTTTCTTGCCCTCCAGATCCTTGAGCACCGCAACGTCGAGATTTGATTGTGCGGTCTCCAGGCTGATCTGACGGCAATTGCAGTTGCGCAACTGGGTCAGGAACGAATAGCCGCTTGGCCGCGCGTGGATCACATGGGCGTAGCCAAAGCAGATATGGACCGCCGT
>JAGWXN010000543.1 GCA_018969885.1 Betaproteobacteria bacterium
CGGCGGGACGTATTTCGCTGGTGGCGCGTTCCTCGTCGCGGGGAAAATCCCGTCTGGGCGAAAGCCTGCAGCCTTTCCGACCGGTCGAATTGGCTTTTGCAGGCCGGGGTGAGTTGCTGACGCTGCAACGGGCCGAACCCGCTGGTCCGCTCGCCGTGTTGAACGGCGACAGACTTCTGAGCGGACTGTACGTGAACGAACTGATAGTCCGGTTGGTCGCGCGCGGCGAAGGAGACGAGACCCTGTTCGAACTCTATGCGAACACCGTGCGCGGCCTGGGCGGCGAATTGCCGCTTGAGCCCTTGCTACGGCGTTTTGAAGTCAGTCTGCTTGAGGTGTGCGGATATGGCTTGCCGCTCGGCGCAGACGCCGATACCCAATCGCCCATCAGCGCCGAACAACGCTACGCGTTCAGACAGGAGCAGGGTTTTTTCGTCGCCGGCGCCGAGCCTGCAGGGTTAACGTTGAGCGGGGCCACGCTGCTGGCGCTCAGCGGTCAGGCTGTATTCGAGCCTGCGTCGCTGGTTGAGGCGAAGCAGTTCATGCGCGCGGTGCTGCGGCAGTATCTGGGAGAGAAACCCTTGCACGCGCGCAGCCTTTTTCAGGCAGGGCACTAGCGCGCGGCGTGCCCTGCCGTTGCCTAACGGCTAAACTGCGACTCCACGCCTGCGTCCGGAAAACACGATGACCACTTGGCCTTCGATTGAACTCGGGGTAAACATCGATCACATCGCGACCCTGCGACAGGTTCGTGGTACGTCGTATCCGGACCCCGTTTACGCTGCATTTCTCGCCGAAGAGGCAGGCGCGGCCGGTATCACGATCCACCTCCGTGAGGATCGCAGACACATTCAGGATCGCGATTTGGAGATTCTCCTGAAGACCGTGCGCGGCCGGCTCAACCTGGAAATGGCCGGCACCGAAGCCATGCTCGCGATTGCGGAGCGAGCGCGTCCTTCCAACTGCTGTCTGGTGCCAGAACGCCGGGCGGAACTGACTACCGAAGGCGGGCTTGATGTCGCCGCCGAAGTTCCGCGCTGGACTGCCATCAACCGCCGGCTGGCCGATGTTGGTATCGAGGTATCGCTGTTTGTCGATCCTGCACTCGGGCAGGTCGAAGCCTCGGCGCGCGCCGGTGTGCCCGCAATCGAATTGCACACGGGCCGCTACGCAGAGGCGCCAGATGCACTGGCCAGGGCGCTTGAACTGGAACGCATCGAGCGTGCCGCCGAACGCGCGCAGGCGCTTGGATTACGGGTTAACGCGGGCCACGGCATTCACTACGGCAACGTGCAGGAAATCGCCAGAATCAAACCCATCGTCGAACTCAATATCGGGCACGCCATCGTCGCGCAGGCGGTGTTTACGGGCTTCTCCGCGGCGGTACGGGAGATGAAACGTCTCATGGTTGAGGCGCGGCGATGATCGCGGGGCTGGGTATCGATATCGTGCAGACCTCGCGTATTCGGGAGGTATTCGCGCGCTACGGCCTCAAGTTCGCGCGCCGGATTCTGGCTGAGGGCGAACTGGCCAGATTCGCGAATAGCCGTGCGCCGGTCAGCTTTCTTGCGATGCGCTTCGCAGCCAAGGAGGCGACGTCCAAGGCGCTGGGCACGGGTTTCCGGCTCGGTGTATCGCCGCGGCTTATTGAAGTCGAACACAATCCCGCCGGCAAACCCTCGCTGCGTTTCCATGGCGCCGTCGCCGAACACGTCCTCGCGCAGGGGGTAACCGCGAGCTTTGTCAGCCTGACCGATGAAATCGAGTACGCGGCCGCGGTCGTAGTCTTCGAACG
>JAGWXN010000544.1 GCA_018969885.1 Betaproteobacteria bacterium
AAGCGCCGGGCCATACGGCTGGCCTGGCGCAGGCGGGAAATCGCGGATGTGCCAAAGCACCGCGACCGCAAGCGCCAGGAACGCCGCGCCGATCGGCGCATCGCCAAGTCGCATCGCACCGACCTACTTGGCGAGACCCACGGCTTTCATGACCTCACCCTTGGCGGCATCGTCACGTGCCATGAAAGCGGCAAAATCGGCAGGTCCCGCCCACATTTCGCCAAAACCACGGGCTGCTAGGAAGTCCTTATAGGCCTTGGAATCGTAGATCTGCTTGACGGCGGAGGCCAGGCGATCAACGACGTCCTTGGGCATTCCCTTTGGCCCAGCAACCCCGCGCCACGCGCCATTGGTCCAGTTGCTACCGACCGATTTCAGAAGCGGGACCTGGGGAAAGAGGCCATCGGGCTTCTCGGCCATCAGCACAATGGGTCGGACCTTGCCGGCCTCGATCAGCGAGCGCCCTTCAGGAAGCGACGCCGACACCAGGTCGACGCCGCCCGCCGCGAGATCCTGCAGCCCGGGGGCCGCCCCCTGACTGGGCACCCAGGCCACGGCGTTACCGGCCAGCTTGGCATCGACCAGCCAGCCTGCGAGCCCCAGATGCCAGATGCCACCCTGCCCGGTTCCGCTCCCCTTCAGCTTGCCCGGATTGGCGCGTGCAGCATCAAGCAGGGCCTTGGCGTCTTTGATGGGCGAATCAGCCCGCACCATCACGGCGTTGGGATCGAAATTCACCAGGGCGATTGCGGTGAATTCGTTATGGCTTAGCTTGGTCAGGCCAGCATGCCGCATCATGCCGATCTCGACCGTGATGAGCCCAACCGTGTAGCCGTCGGCAGGCGCCGACGCGATGGCCTGATGGCCCACCACGCCGCTGCCGCCCGTGCGGTTGACCACGTTGACGGGTTGCTTAAGCGCCTTCTCGAGCTCAGCGGCAACGAAACGCGCGACCGCGTCGGTGCCTCCGCCTGCCCCCCAGGGAACGATCATGGTGATTGGGCGATCGGGATACGCGGCGATCGCAGGCGCAGAAAACAGCGTTGACGCGGCAAGCGTTGCACCAGCCAGCGCGCCGAGCAGGCGTCGTTTCATGAAAGTCTCCGATGTTATTAGGATTACTCTGCTCGCGGTCTGGCCCGAGCTGAGCCCGGCAGACCACGGCAATCCATTGTAAGTCGACCCCGGAAACGATGAAAGCGCGCGTTGACCGGCGCTGGCGGATCCTATTTTGTCCCGAAGATCCGATCACCCGCATCGCCCAGCCCGGGCACGATGTAGCCATGCTCGTTCAGTTCCCGGTCAATCGCCGCCGTGTAAACGGGGATGTCGGGGTGATGCCGGTGGAAATTGGCCAGTCCCTCGGGCGCCGCGAGCAGGCATACAAACCGGATCGAGCGGGGTCTGGTCGCCCGCACCCGATCCACCGCCGCGACGGCCGAGTTGCCCGTTGCAAGCATCGGGTCGAGCACGATCACATCGCGCTCCTCCATGCCCTGCGGCACCTTGAAGTAATACTCCACCGCATTCAGCGTGGCGGGGTCGCGAAACAGTCCCACATGACCCACCCGTGCGCTCGGCACCACGTCAAGCATCCCGTCCAGAAATCCCTGCCCTGCCCGCATGATCGCGAGCAGCACGATTTTCTTACCATCAATCACCGGCGCCAGCATGGTCTCAAGCGGGGTTTCGATGCTGATCTCCTGAACTGGCATCTCCCGCAACACCTCATACGCCATCAGCATCCCGATCTCGTGCAGCAACCGCCGGAAGCTGTTGGTGCTGGTGTCCTT
>JAGWXN010000083.1 GCA_018969885.1 Betaproteobacteria bacterium
GTTTTGGCAGGCCGGGAGGGATTCGAACCCACAACCCACGGATTTGGAATCCGTTGCTCTACCGTTGGAGCTACCGGCCTCCGCAAACTTGGAGCCAATCTCCAACTTTAAAAAAAACAGGTGGCTCCGGAACCCGGAGCCACCCGCTTGCAAAAATTACTCGACGATTTCGGACACCACGCCCGCGCCGACGGTACGTCCGCCTTCGCGAATTGCGAAGCGAAGGTCTTTTTCCATCGCGATCGGGGTGATCAGCTCCACTTCCATGGAGATGTTGTCGCCAGGCATGACCATCTCAACGTTCTCAGGGAGAGTCACGACACCGGTCACATCCGTGGTACGGAAGTAGAACTGGGGACGATAGCCCTTGAAGAACGGAGTGTGGCGTCCGCCTTCTTCCTTGGTGAGAATGTAGGCCGCACCCTTGAACTTCTTGTGAGGAGTGACGGAACCCGGCTTGGCAAGAACCTGGCCGCGTTCGACTTCTTCCTTCTTGGTTCCGCGGAGGAGCGCGCCGATGTTGTCGCCCGCTTCGCCGGAGTCCAGAAGTTTGCGGAACATTTCAATTCCGGTGATGGTAGTCTTGGTGGTCGGACGAATGCCGATGATTTCGACTTCGTCGCCGACTTTCAGCACGCCGCGCTCGATACGGCCGGTAACAACGGTACCGCGACCGGAGATCGAGAACACGTCTTCCACAGGCATCAGGAAGGGCTGGTCAATCGGACGCTCAGGCTGCGGAATATAGGCATCAACCGTTTCCATCAGCTTCAGGATCGCGTCATGACCGATTTCAGGGCGCTTGTCTTCCAAAGCACACACAGCCGAACCCTTGGTGATCGGAATATCATCACCGGGGAAATCATATTTCGACAGCAATTCGCGCACTTCGAGCTCAACCAGCTCCAGCAGCTCTTCGTCATCAACAAGGTCAACCTTGTTCATGAACACAACAAGCGCCGGCACACCGACCTGACGCGCCAGCAAGATATGTTCGCGGGTCTGCGGCATCGGGCCGTCAGCCGCCGACACAACCAAAATCGCGCCGTCCATCTGCGCCGCACCCGTGATCATGTTCTTCACATAGTCAGCGTGCCCCGGGCAGTCAACGTGCGCGTAGTGCCGCGCCGACGTCTCGTACTCCACGTGCGCCGTGTTGATCGTGATACCGCGTGCCTTCTCTTCCGGCGCCGCATCAATCTCGTCGTACTTCTTCGCCTCGCCGCCAAACTTCGTCGACAGCACCGTCGTGATCGCCGCCGTCAGCGTCGTCTTCCCATGATCCACGTGCCCAATCGTCCCCACGTTCACGTGTGGCTTCGTACGCTCAAACTTGCCTTTTGCCATCTCTACGCTCCGAATATCGTGTGAGTGTGTTGCCGGCGGGCACGAGGCCTGGCCCTGCCCGCCTGCGGGTTCTTACTTGCCGCGCGCCGAAATCACCGCCTCGGCAACGTTCTTGGGTGCTTCAGAGTACTGCTTGAATTCCATCGTGTACGTGGCACGTCCCTGCGTGAGCGAGCGCAACGTGGTGGAGTAGCCGAACATCTCTGCAAGCGGCACCTCGGCACGAATCGCCTTGCCACCGCCAGGCATGTCTTCCATGCCCTGAACCATGCCGCGCCGTGACGACAGATCGCCCATCACGGTGCCTGCGTAGTCCTCAGGTGTTTCGACTTCCACGGACATCATGGGCTCGAGCAGCACCGGGCTCGCGCGACGCATGCCTTCCTTGAACGCCATGGAAGCGGCCTGCTTGAAGGCGTTCTCGTTGGAGTCAACGTCGTGGTAGGAGCCAAAATGAAGCGTGGCCTTGACGTTCACAACCGGATAGCCCGCCAGCACACCCGCCGGCAGCGTTTCCTCGATCCCTTTCTGGACCGCCGGGATGAATTCGCGCGGCACCACCCCGCCCTTGATCGCATCAACGAACTCGAAGTTGGGGCCACCCGGCTCGAGCGGCTCAACCTTGAGCACCACATGCCCGTACTGGCCGCGACCGCCCGACTGCTTGATGAATTTGCCCTCAACTTCATCGACGCTCTTGCGGATGGTTTCGCGGTACGCCACCTGGGGCTTACCGACGGACGCCTCGACGCCAAACTCGCGCTTCATGCGGTCGACCAGAATTTCGAGGTGGAGCTCGCCCATCCCTGAAATGATGGTCTGGCCCGACTCTTCGTCGGTCCGAACACGGAACGAGGGATCTTCCTGGGCCAGACGACCCAGTGCGATACCCATCTTCTCCTGGTCGGCCTTCGTCTTGGGCTCAACCGCCTGCGAGATGACGGGCTCAGGGAACTCCATGCGCTCAAGCATGATGTGCGCATCGGGATCGCAGAGGGTTTCGCCAGTGGTGACGTCTTTCAGACCCACACAGGCAGCGATGTCACCCGCTCGCACTTCCTTGATTTCTTCGCGCTGATTGGCGTGCATCTGGAGCAGACGACCGATACGCTCCTTCTTGCCCTTCACCGCGTTCAGGATAGTGTCGCCCGAGTTGAGCACCCCGGAATAGACGCGGATGAACGTGAGCTGGCCCACGAACGGGTCGGTCATGAGCTTGAACGCAAGCGCAGCAAACTTCTCGCCGTCGTCAGCCTTGCGAAGCAGCTCTTTCTCGTCTTCGTCGGTGCCCTTGACCGGCGGAATGTCCACCGGCGACGGGAGGAAGTCGATCACGGCGTCGAGCATGGCCTGCACGCCCTTGTTCTTGAACGCAGTGCCGCACAGCATGGGTACGATTTCGCCCGCGATCGTGCGCTGGCGGATGCCGTGCTTGATGTCTTCGATCGACAACTCGCCGCCTTCGAGGTAGCGGTTCATCAGATCCTCGTTGGCCTCGGCAGCGGCCTCGATCATTTTCTCGCGCCACTCTTCACAGACATCGGCAAGCTCAGCCGGAACGTCTTCAAGCTGGAACTTCATGCCCTGTGAGGCGTCATCCCAATAAATTGCCTTCATGCGAACCAGATCTACAACCCCCTTGAAGTGCTCTTCGGCGCCGATGGGCACCTGGATGGGGATGGGGTTGGCGCGCAGGCGCGCGCGCATCTGGTCGTGGACCTTGAAAAAGTTGGCGCCCACGCGATCCATCTTGTTCACGAACGCGAGACGGGGCACGCCGTATTTGTTGGCTTGACGCCAGACGGTTTCAGACTGGGGCTGAACACCGCCCACTGCGCAATACACCATGCAGGCGCCATCAAGCACTCGCATCGAGCGCTCAACTTCGATGGTGAAGTCAACGTGCCCGGGGGTGTCGATGATGTTGATGCGATGCTCGGGATAGGACATGTCCATGCCCTTCCAGAAGCAGGTGGTCGCGGCCGACGTGATGGTGATGCCGCGCTCCTGTTCCTGCTCCATCCAGTCCATCGTGGCTGCGCCGTCGTGAACTTCACCGATCTTGTGGTTGACGCCGGTGTAGTAAAGGATGCGTTCAGTGGTGGTGGTTTTTCCGGCATCGATGTGGGCGGAAATACCAATGTTGCGATACCGATCAATCGGGGTCTTGCGGGCCATGATGGAGACTCTTGTCGAGGGGTTGATGCAGACGCAGGGCGGTGCAGTGAGCACACGCGCGGAACAAACCGTTCAGGATTGCGCCGCGCGATGACGATCGTGTGACAACCGCAGCGCCCGGGAGCTCAGAAGCGGAAGTGCGCGAAGGCCTTGTTGGCCTCAGCCATCCGATGCACCTCGTCACGGCGCTTGACGGCGCCACCGCGGTTTTCAGACGCTTCCATGAGCTCATTGGCCAGGCGCTGACCCATCGATTTCTCGCCCCGCTTCTTGGCGGCCTCGCGGAGCCACCGCATGGCAAGCGCAGTGCGGCGTACCGGGCGAACCTCAACCGGCACCTGGTAGTTGGCGCCACCGACCCGACGGCTTTTCACTTCGACCATGGGACGTACGTTGTGGAGGGCCTGGCCGAACACTTCAAGCGGGTCTTTGCCCGAACGGCTCTTGATCTGATCGAGGGCGCCGTAGAGCATGCGCTCGGCGACGGCTTTTTTGCCGTCGAGCATGAGAACGTTGACGAACTTGGAGACTTCCACGCTCGAGTAGAGCGGATCGGGAAGGATTTCGCGGCGGGGAACTTCGCGACGACGGGGCATATCACACCTCTCTATTCAGCTGGCAGACGGGCGCGAACCCGATCTGCCTGGCGGTACAACCGAACCAGCGGGCTGCCGGCGGGTACTGCCGCTTACTGGAGCCAAACCCAAAGAGGCCTGACCCCACAAAATGAATCGGAAGCGGGCCGCTACCGATTCTCCTGAACCTACTGCCGTGCCGGCGACCGCGGAGCGTGCCGGGGACGCGCCGCCGGAGCGGCGCGACGCAGTGCTTAGCCCTTCTTGGGACGCTTGGCACCGTACTTCGAACGCGACTGCTTGCGGTCTTTCACGCCCTGCAGGTCGAGCGAGCCACGAACAATGTGGTAGCGAACGCCGGGAAGATCTTTCACCCGGCCGCCGCGAATCAGCACCACAGAGTGCTCTTGCAGGTTGTGACCCTCACCACCAATGTAAGAGATGATCTCGAATCCGTTAGTGAGGCGCACCTTCGCAACCTTACGGAGCGCCGAGTTCGGCTTCTTCGGGGTCGTGGTGTAGACGCGCGTGCAGACGCCGCGGCGCTGGGGGCAGTTGGCAAGCGCCGGACTCTTGCTTTTGACCGCTGCAGATTCGCGACCCTGGCGCACCAGCTGGTTAATGGTTGGCATGAAAAATCCTTAACGAACCTTGTAACGAAACTTTTTCACTTATCGACGCGCTGTAAGCCGAGCGCTGCGTCGAAATCTTTTTCTGGCGAAAAGCCTTCAAGTGTAGGACGAAACGAGTTGCCTGACAAGCGGGTGGCCGATTCGGTTGACGAATTGACTCGGTCACCCCCCGGGCGGTGGCGCGAAGTCCACCACCGGGCGCCCGAGAAAACCGCGCAGCCGACGGACCGCTTTTCAGCGCGCCCGTCTGCCGCGCGGCATGTCTCAGGCGGTCGCGTCGCCAGCCGCCTCGGCCTCCGATCCTGCATCCGACGGTACCGGGTCGAACAGCGCCTCGGCCGCAGCAAGCGCTGCCTGCTCCTGCGCTTCGGCCGCTTCCTTGGCCTTGCGGGCCCGATGGAAAGCGAGGCCCGTACCGGCTGGAATCAGACGGCCGACGATCACGTTTTCCTTCAGACCGCGCAGGTCGTCGCGCTTGCCCATGATGGCCGCCTCGGTGAGCACCCGGGTGGTTTCCTGGAACGAGGCCGCCGAGATGAACGAATCGGTGGAGAGCGACGCCTTGGTGATGCCCAGCAACAGGTTGAGGTGCGACGCCGGGCGCTTGCCGGCTTCAACCGCCTTGTCGTTTTCGTCCAGCATCTCGGAGCGCTCAACCTGCTCACCCGTGATGAACGGCGCATCGCCCGGGTCGGTGATCTGCACCCGACGCAGCATCTGCCGCACGATCACCTCGATGTGCTTGTCGTTGATCTTCACGCCCTGCAGACGGTAGACGTCCTGGACCTCGTCCACGATGTAGCGCGCAAGCGCCTCGATGCCAAGCAGCCGCAGGATGTCGTGCGGATCGGCCGGGCCGTCGACGATCATCTCGCCCTTGTTCACCACCTGGCCATCGTGCACCAGCACGTTCTTGTCTTTGGGGATCAGGAACTCGTGCGCATTGCCGTCGAGGTCGGTAATCACCAGGCGTTGCTTGCCCTTGGTGTCCTTTCCGAAGGACACCGTGCCGGTGACCTCGGCCAGCATGCCGGCGTCTTTGGGCGCGCGAGCCTCGAACAGCTCGGCCACGCGCGGCAGACCACCGGTGATATCACGGGTTTTCTGCGATTCGAGCGGGATCCGGGCGAGGAACTCGCCCACACCGACCTGCTGACCATCACGCACCGAAATCAGCGCGCCCACCGGGAAGCCGATGGTCACTGCATGGTCGGTGCCGGCGATGCGCACCTCTTCGCCTGCTTCGTTGATGAGCTTCACCTGCGGGCGCACGGTCTTCACCGTGCTTCCACGCCGCTTGGCATCGATCACCACCAGCGTGGACAGGCCCGTGACCTCGTCGATCTGCTTGGCAACGGTGACGCCTTCCTCGACGTTCTCGAACTTCACCGTGCCCGCGTATTCGCTGATGATGGGGCGGGTGAGCGGATCCCAGGTGGCGATCTGCGTGCCGGCCTTCACGGCCCGACCATCGAGCACCATCAGCGTGGCGCCGTACGGCACCTTGTGGCGCTCGCGCTCGCGGCCGTTGTCATCGGTAATCGTGACCTCACCGGAGCGCGAGATCACGATCTGCTCGCCCTTGGCGTTGGTCACGTAACGCATGGTCATGGCAAAGCGCACGGTGCCGTTGGAGCGCGCCTCGACATTGCTCACCACGGCCGCACGAGAGGCGGCACCACCGATGTGGAAGGTGCGCATGGTGAGTTGCGTGCCGGGCTCACCGATCGACTGCGCGGCGATCACGCCCACCGCTTCGCCTGAATTCACCAGCACGCCGCGGCCCAGATCTCGTCCGTAGCACTTGGCGCACAGACCGTAGCGGGTTTCGCAGATGAGCGGCGTACGCACGCGCACCTCATCGATGCCCAGCCGATCGATTTCCTCGACCGACGTCTCGTCGAGGAGCGTGCCGGACTCGTAGAGGGTTTCCTGGGTCTCGGGATTGACCACATCGCTTGCGGCCACGCGCCCGAGAATCCGGTCGCGGAGCGCCTCGATCACTTCACCGCCTTCGATCAGCGCTTTCATCGACACGCCGTTCGCGGTGCCGCAATCGTCTTCGGTCACCACCAGGTCTTGCGTGACATCGACCAGACGGCGCGTGAGATAGCCCGAGTTGGCGGTCTTCAGCGCCGTGTCGGCCAGACCCTTCCGCGCGCCGTGCGTGGAGATGAAGTACTGCAGAACGTTGAGTCCCTCGCGGAAGTTCGCCGTGATCGGGGTTTCAATGATCGAGCCATCGGGTTTGGCCATCAGACCGCGCATCCCGGCGAGCTGGCGGATTTGCGCGGCTGATCCACGAGCGCCTGAGTCAGCCATCATGTAGATGGCATTGAACGACTCCTGCGGCACGGTCTTGCCCTGACGGTTCACGACCGGCTCGGTCGCGAGCTGCTCCATCATGGCCTTGCCAACGAGATCACCGGCACGGCCCCAGATGTCAACGACCTTGTTGTAACGCTCGCCCTGGGTGACCAGCCCCGAGGTGTACTGCTGTTCGATCTCTTTTACCTCGGCTTCAGCCGCTTCCAGAATGCCCTGCTTCTGCGGCGGCACCAGCATGTCGTCAATCGCAATCGAGATGCCCGCGCGGGTGGCGAGCCGGAAACCGTTTTGCATCAGCTGGTCTGCAAAGATGACGGTATCGCGGAGACCACAGCGGCGGAACGACGCGTTGATGAGGCGCGAGATCTCTTTTTTCTTGAGCGCCTTGTTCATCAGATCGAACGACAGGCCCTTGGGCAGAATTTCCGACAGCAGCGCCCGGCCCACCGTGGTTTCAACGCGGCGAAGCACCGGCGTGAGATGACCTTCAGCGTCTTTCTGGTGTTCAAACAGGCGAACCGTGATGCGCGTGCCCAGTTCAACCCGGCCGCTGTCATAGGCGCGATGCACCTCGCCCACGTCGGAGAGCACCATGCCTTCGCCGCGCGCATTGACCTTCTCGCGCGTGGTGTAGTAGAGCCCCAGCACGATATCCTGCGACGGCACGATCGAGGGTTCGCCGTTAGAGGGGAAGAGCACGTTGTTGGAAGCCAGCATGAGCGCGCGCGCTTCGAGCTGCGCCTCGATCGAAAGCGGCACGTGAACGGCCATCTGGTCGCCGTCGAAGTCGGCGTTGAAGGCTGCGCAGACCAGCGGGTGCAGCTGGATGGCCTTGCCCTCGATCAGCACCGGCTCGAATGCCTGGATGCCCAGGCGGTGCAGCGTGGGCGCCCGGTTGAGCAGCACCGGATGCTCGCGAATGACCTCTTCGAGAATGTCCCAGACGATGGGTTCCTGGTTCTCGACAAATTTCTTCGCCTGCTTGATGGTGGTGGCCACACCCATCAGCTCGAGCTTGTGAAAGATGAAAGGCTTGAAGAGCTCGAGCGCCATCAGTTTGGGCAGGCCGCACTGATGCAGTTTGAGCTGCGGACCCACCACGATCACCGAACGGCCAGAGTAATCGACGCGTTTGCCGAGCAGGTTCTGACGGAAACGGCCGCCCTTGCCCTTGATCATGTCGGCGAGCGACTTGAGCGCACGCTTGTTCGCACCCGTCATGGCCTTGCCGCGACGACCGTTGTCGAGCAGTGAATCGACCGCTTCCTGGAGCATGCGCTTTTCGTTACGCACGATGATCTCGGGCGCTTTCAGCTCGAGCAGGCGCTTCAGGCGGTTATTCCGGTTGATGACCCGGCGATAAAGATCATTCAGGTCGGACGTGGCGAACCGGCCGCCGTCGAGCGGCACTAGCGGACGCAGCTCCGGCGGCAGCACCGGCAGCACATCCATCACCATCCACTCGGGCTTGATGCCCGAACGCTGGAAGCCCTCAAGCACCTTCAAGCGCTTGGCGATTTTCTTGATTTTGGCTTCCGAGCCGGTCGCTTCGAGGTCGCGTCGCAGGGTCTCGATTTCGCGATCGATGTCGATGGTGCGAAGCAGCTCGCGCACCCCCTCGGCGCCCATGAGCGCGCGGAAGTCATCGCCATATTCTGTGCACTTGGCGATGTAGTCGTCCTCGGTCATGATCTGGCAGCGCTTGAGCGGGGTAAGCCCCGGCTCGATCACAACAAAGGCTTCGAAGTAGAGCACGCGCTCAATATCGCGCAACGTCATGTCGAGCACCATGCCCAGACGCGACGGCAGCGACTTCAGGAACCAGATGTGAGCGGTGGGCGAGGCCAGTTCGATATGGCCCATGCGCTCACGACGCACCTTGGCGAGCGTGACCTCAACGCCGCACTTCTCGCAGATGACGCCACGGTGTTTGAGGCGTTTGTATTTGCCGCACAGGCACTCGTAGTCTTTGATCGGCCCGAAGATCTTGGCGCAAAACAGACCGTCGCGCTCGGGCTTGAAGGTGCGGTAGTTGATGGTTTCGGGTTTTTTCACTTCGCCGAACGACCAGGAGCGGATCTTGTCTGGCGAGGCCAGACCGATCTTGATCGCGTCAAAGTGCTCTTCTTCCTGAACCTGCTTGAACAGATCGAGCAACGCTTTCATTGCAGCTTTCCTCCGTGGCTCAGTTGCGCTCGAGATCGATATCGATGCCGAGCGATCGAATTTCTTTCACCAGCACGTTGAACGATTCCGGCATGCCGGCATCGATCGCGTGCTCGCCCTTGACCAGGTTCTCGTAGACCTTGGTGCGTCCGTTCACGTCGTCGGATTTGACGGTGAGCATTTCCTGCAGCATGTAGGAGGCACCGTAGGCTTCGAGCGCCCACACCTCCATCTCGCCGAAGCGCTGACCGCCGAACTGCGCCTTACCGCCCAGCGGCTGCTGGGTGACGAGCGAGTAGGGGCCGGTCGAGCGCGCATGCATCTTGTCATCGACCAGATGATGAAGCTTCAGCATGTGCATATAGCCCACCGTGACCGCGCGGTCGAAGGCATCGCCCGTGCGGCCATCGTGCAACCGCACCTGCGTCTTGCTGGGCGTAAAGCCCACCAGCTGGGTGCGCGCATCGTTGTCCGGGTAGGCGATGTCGAGCATCTGATGAATCTCAGGCTCAGAAGCCCCATCGAACACCGGCGTTGCGAACGGCAGGCCGTGACGCAGGTTCGAGCAAAGCTCAACCACCTCAGGATCGGTGAGCGCCTCGAGATCGGCGCGCTGGCCGCTGGTGTTGTAAATGCGATCGAGGAACTGGCGCAGCTCGGCAGCACGCGCCTCGCGCTGCAGCATTTCGCCAATCCGGATGCCCACACCCTTGGCCGCCCAGCCCAAATGCGTCTCGAGGATCTGGCCGACGTTCATCCGGGAGGGCACGCCCAGAGGGTTCAACACGATATCGACCGAGGTGCCATCGGCCATATAGGGCATGTCCTCCACCGGAACGATGCGCGAGACCACACCCTTGTTGCCGTGACGACCCGCCATCTTGTCGCCCGGCTGCAGGCGGCGTTTGACGGCGAGGTAAACCTTGACCATCTTGAGCACACCCGGGGGCAGCTCGTCGCCCTGGGTCAGTTTCTTACGCTTCTCCTCGAAGGCGAGGTCGAACTGATGCCGCTTCTGTTCGATCGACTCACGCAGCGCCTCGAGCTGGCTCGCAGCGGCTTCATCGGCCAGGCGCACCTCGAACCAGTGATAGCGGTCGAGATCAGCCAGATACTCGGAGGTGACCAGCGCGCCCTTGGCGAGCTTCTTGGGGCCACCGTTGACCGCTTTACCGACCAGCAGGCGCTCGATCCGCTCAAAGGCGTCGTTTTCAACGATGCGCAGCTGATCATTCAGGTCGAGGCGATAACGCTTGAGCTCATCGTCGATGATCGACTGCGCCCGCTTGTCGCGCTGAATGCCTTCGCGGGTGAACACCTGCACATCGATCACCGTGCCGCTCATGCCCGAGGGCACGCGTAACGACGTGTCCTTCACATCGGAAGCTTTCTCGCCAAAGATTGCGCGCAGCAGCTTTTCTTCCGGGGTGAGCTGGGTTTCGCCCTTGGGCGTGACCTTGCCCACCAGCACATCGCCCGCCAGCACCTCGGCGCCGATGAAGACGATACCGGAGTCGTCCAGGCGCGCGAGCTGGCCCTCAGACAGGTTGGAGATGTCGCGGGTGATTTCCTCGGGACCAAGCTTGGTGTCGCGGGCGAGCACCGACAGCTCCTCGATGTGGATCGAGGTGTAGCGATCATCGGCCACCACGCGCTCGGAGATCAGGATCGAGTCTTCGAAGTTGTAGCCGTTCCAGGGCATGAACGCGACCAGCATGTTCTGGCCGAGCGCAAGCTCCCCCAGATCAGTGGAGGCGCCATCGGCCACCACATCACCACGCGCGATCACATCACCCTTCTTCACGATGGGGCGCTGGTTGATGTTGGTGTTCTGGTTGCTGCGCGTGTATTTGATGAGGTTGTAGATGTCGACACCGACCTCGCCAGCCACGGTTTCATCGTCGTTCACGCGAACCACGATGCGGTTGGCATCGACATAGTCGACCACGCCGCCGCGACGCGCAGTGACCACGGTGCCCGAATCGACCGCGCAGGTGCGCTCGATGCCCGTGCCCACCAGCGGCTTTTCCGGGCGCAGACACGGCACCGCCTGGCGCTGCATGTTCGAACCCATCAGCGCGCGGTTGGCGTCGTC
>JAGWXN010000084.1 GCA_018969885.1 Betaproteobacteria bacterium
AGCACTGCGGCAGGGATGCGAAGGCTTGCTAGGAGGGTAGGGTCCCACTCGACGCTCGACAGGTTCATGAGCAGTGTGCGCGACGCGTTGCTCGCGTCGGTGACATGCAGCCTTCCGCCCGTAAGCTTCCAGACCAGCCAGCTGTCGACCGTGCCGAAGGCCAGTTCGCCGGCCTCGGCGCGTGCTCTTGCACCGGGAATCTGGTCAAGCAGCCAGGCGAGCTTGGTGCCCGAAAAGTAAGCATCGAGCACCAGTCCAGTGGCCTGTTCAATTGCCCGATGCTTTCCACTTTCCCGAAGCGCATCGCAAGCTGACACGGTGCGCCGATCCTGCCAGACAATGGCACGTGACAGCGGCTCACCGCTTGTACGATCCCACAACACCGTGGTTTCGCGCTGATTGGTGATGCCAATTGCCGCAGGGAGCGATCCCATGCGCGCGACCGCCTCCCGCGCAACTGCAAGCTGGGTCGCCCAGATTTCGTTTGCGTCGTGCTCTACCCAGCCAGGCTGCGGAAAATGCTGCGTGAACTCCCGCTGCGCCGTGACCACGGCCTCGCCCTCGCGATTGAATGCAATCGCGCGTGAGCTCGTCGTGCCCTGATCGATCGCCAGAATGTAGGTCATCGGGAATGGCTCCGTTCGAATGACTGGCGCATGCTCACGCGCAGTCTGTTCCGCTCACCACGCGGAAACCGGTGTGGCTGGTGGCGCCGTCGGGGCTGTTTGCGCCGCGCGCGGCGTTTCGGTAGCGATTGCAGTATGAGAGGTGACAGAGAAACGATCCGCCGCGCTGCGAACGCCGGCCGCTAGGCCGCTCATCGAGCGGGTCATGATCGGGCGTCTTTCGATGATAGTCGGCGTTGAACCAATCGGCGCACCACTCCCAGACATTGCCCGAGGTGTTGTAGAGGCCGAGCCCGTTGGGTGGGAATTCATGGACTGACACCGTACCCGGTTGCCAGCCGGCAAGCGGTGCATTTGGAAATCTGCCCTGCCAGATATTGCAGCGGCGTTCGCCGTTCGGCTCGAGTTCGTCTCCCCAGGGGTAGCGAAGCGCTGGGGCGCCGCCGCGCGCCGCGTGCTCCCACTGCGCCTCAGAGGGCAGCATTGCGCCTTGCCAGCGGCAATATGCCACGGCATCGTTCCAGGACACCTGAACGACAGGATGATCCGATAGCGCCTGCCAGCTGGAACCCGGCCCGTGCGGACACTGCCATGATGCGCCCGGAACGATCATCCACCATGGAAGCTCCGACACCACGCGTCGCAGGGCTGCCCGACGATCGGGAGCAATCTGCAGATAAAACACGAACGATTCGCCGGCCCGCTCTGCTTCGGTAATGTAGCCGGTGGCGTTCACGAATGCCGCGAACTGCGCGTTGGTGATCGTCGTGGCGCTGATCCGGTAAGGGCTCAAAAAAATGTTTCGCGCCGGCCCCTCGCCGTCGCTCGCGAAGCCTTCGGGGTCGTGGGAGCCGATTCGTGTGTGGCCACCTGCGATGTCGATCCAACCGATCGGGATATCAGGAAGGGATGGTACGGTGCGACTAGCGTGCGCTGGCTCGTAGCCAGCGCCGACCGCCGACGCTCCCGGGTCGGTCGCGACGGGATCCGCCGGGGATCCCCCCAAGGGCGTGCAACAACGACTCATCCAGTCAGCCTCAGGCTTCTTCCTTCTCTTCCCAGAATGCGGGCTCGGGATTACGCGCCATGATCTCGAGAATTTTTTCGCGAGGGATCACGCCGCAGCGCGCAGCCCAGGCCTGGTAAAGCGCAAGCATCTCCTGAACGCGCGCTGGATGCTGTGCCGATAGATCGCTGAGTTCGGTACGGTCGGTCTCCAGATCGTAGAGCTCCCAGGGGTCGGGGAACTTGCGAACCAGCTTCCAGCGACCCACCCGCACCGCGGCATTTCCCTCATGCTCCCAGAACATGGGGCGCTCAGGCAGCCCGTCTGCTTCGAACGCCGGCCGCAGGCTGGTACCCTCAAGCGCGGGCACCGGCTGGCCATTTCGCTCGCCCGCGTAGCGGGTGCCCGTCACATCAAGCAGTGTGGCCATGATGTCGGGCAGATAGCCGGGTGTATGTCGGATGCCGCCCTGGTCGTGAATGCCGGCTGGCCAGTGAGCGATGAGAGGCGTGGCGATGCCGCCTTCGTGGATCCAGTGCTTGTAGAGCCGAAACGGTGCGTTGGACAGATTGGCCCAGGCTGGGCCGTAGCTCTGATAGGTATTCTCGGCGCCGGGCATCAACTCGGGGTTGTTGCCGAACTGCACGGGTTCACCGCTTCGGGTGTGCGAGCGCGCAATCATCAGTTGGTTCACCAGGACGTCTACCGTCAGGCCCTCTGGGATGTCTTCAGCGCATGCCCCGTTGTCGGCGAGGAAGATGATCAGCGTGTCGTCGTAGACGCCCGCCTTCTTGAGCGATTCGACGATGCGGCCAATGCCCTGGTCCATTCGGTCAACCTGCGCGGCATAGACCTCCATGCAGCGCAGCAGCCAGGCTTTTTCTTCGGCTTCGGTCCAGGGGGGCTGTGAGGGATCGCGATCCGACAGTCCCCATTCGGGCTTCAGGATGCCCGAACTCACGAGTTTTCGAAGGCGCTCCACCCGCAGCTGATCCCATCCGGCATCGAAACGCCCGCGGTACTTTGCAATGTCTTCCTCATGAGCGTGGAGTGGCCAGTGCGGCGCCGTATAGGCGACATACATGAAGAAAGGTTTGTCGGTGTGATCGCGGGCGTGCGCGCGAACATAATCAACCGCCTGATCACTGATTGCATCGGTGTAAAAAAACTCAGGATTGTCGCGCGCTTCGTGCTCTGCATTGGTATTGCCGCGGGTGAGCGTGTTGGGGTCGTAGAAGCTCCCTGCCCCGATGATGGTTCCATAGAACTCATCGAATCCGCGCTGCATCGGCCAGGCGCTGGTAGGGCTCACCAGGTTGCTTGCCACATGCCATTTGCCGCTCATGTAGGTGCGATAGCCGTTGCCGCGCAGCGCCTCGGGAATCGTGATGCACTGCTCGGACAGATTGCCCGCATAGCCTTCCGGACCCAGATCGTAGGTGAGCACACCGATACCCGTCTGGTGCGGGTGAAGCCCGGTGAGAAGCGACGCGCGTGAAGGGCTGCAGCGTGCCGTGTTGTAGAACTGCGAGAAACGCAGGCCGCGCTTGGCGAGCATATCGAGCGTTGGTGTCTCGATCTCGCCGCCATAGCAACCAATGTCGCTAAAGCCCATGTCGTCGTTCAGGATCAGTACGATATTGGGTCGTCGGCTCAAGGCAGTTCTCCGGTAATAGGTCTTTGAGGGCGATCGGTCAGGTGGCTAACCGATGGCCGTTGCTCTGGCTGAAAAGATGAATGCTTCCTGGGCGCGGGGCAATGCGCAGGCGGGTGCCCTCTGCGGGCAGCTCGCGGCGCTCGGTACGCATCTTGGCACGCTGCCCGGCGATGGAAAGGTTAACGATCGCGCTGTCGCCGAAGTCTTCGACGAATTCAACTTCAGCGGCGAGTCCTCCCTCTGTGCAGAGCTCGAGATCGCCGGGCCGGATACCGGCCTGCACGGCCTGGTCAGAACTCACGAGCGAGGGGAAAGCGTTTTCGAACAGGTCAGCACCAATACGCAGGCTTCCCCGCTCCAGATGAGCGGGAAATAAATTCATGGGGGGCGACCCGATGAAGGCAGCCACCTGTGCCGACGCAGGCCGATGAAAAATCTCATGCGGCGTGCCGACCTGAGCGAGGCGCCCATCCATGAAAATCGCAATTCGATCGGCGATCGTCATGGCCTCTTCCTGGTCGTGCGTCACGTAAATGGCGGTCACGTTGAGCGAGCGCTGGAGCCGGCGCAGCTCTGCGCGGGTTTCCAGGCGAAGTTTGGCGTCGAGATTGGAGAGTGGTTCATCGAGCAGAAAGAGTCTGGGCTGACGGACGATGGCTCGCGCGAGCGCACAGCGCTGCTGCTGGCCGCCCGAGAGTTGCCCAGGGCGTCTGTCGAGCAGATGGGCAATGCCTACGCGGGTGGCCGCCTCGGTGACAGCGGTCTCGATGGCCGCGGCGGGCTCTCGGATCATCTTGAGCGGGAAGGCGATGTTCTCGCGAACCGTCATGTGCGGATAGAGCGCGTAGCTCTGAAACACCATGGCCACATCGCGCTGGCCCGGTTCGGCATGGCTCACATCAACATCATCGAGGAACACCCGTCCGCCATCGAGCGTTTCAAGCCCGGCGAGCAGTCGCAGCGTGGTGGTTTTGCCCGAGCCTGATGGCCCGAGGAAGGCAAAAAACTCACCGGGCTTCACCGCCAGATCGATGCCGTGCAGCACGGTGGTCTTGCCGTGTCGCTTCACCGCGCCTTCGATCCGCACACTTGCTGAGCGGCTCATCGCCTGCCTCCTCCCTTGACTGCGCCTACGGTGAGGCCCTTCACGATGTGACGTTGTGCGGCAAGACCGATCACGATGACTGGCGCCATGGCCAGCATGGCCGCTGCCGAGAGCAGCGCCCATTGGGTCTGCTCGACCGAGATGAAGTTGTACATCGCCACCGTTACCGGACGTACGGTATTGCCGCCCAGCACGACCGCAAACAGGAACTCATTCCAGGCATTCAGAAACACGAAGATGGTGGTAACCGCGATGCCGCCCCGCACCTGCGGCAGGATCACATACCAGAGCGTGCGCAGTCGCCCGGCGCGATCAAGGAGCGCGGCCTCCTCCATTTCGAACGGAATATCTTCGAAGTAAGTGATCATCAGCCAGATCGCAAACGGCAATGAGAAGGTGAGATAAATGGTGGTGATGCCGGCGTAGCTATCCAGACCCCCCACTTTCTGCAGCACGATGTAGTAGGGAATGATGAGACCCACCGGCGGCAGCATTTGCGTGGCAAGCACATAGAAGCCGGTAGTGCGCTTGAAACGCATTCTGAGCCGTGCCATGGCATAGGCAGCGGGCACTGCAAACAGCATCGTGATCACGGTGGCGCTGGTGGTGACCACCAGACTCGACCACAGATTGGGCAGGATCGAGCGATTCCCCTCCAGCACCGCGCGATAGTTATCGAGGGTGGGCGTGAAGAACAGCACCGGTGGCCAGGCGAGCACGTCGCGCTCGGTTTTGAGCGAAGTGAGAAATCCCCAGAACACCGGAAACGCCCAGATGAGCACCAGGCACGCCGCTGCAATCAGCATCAACAGTCGGCGCGCCACGGCGCCTGGTTTGTGAATGCCCGTGCCTCTCATGATCGCGATCGCCGCAGTCGGAAGAGGAGCCAGGACACGCCTAGTGTGATCGACAGCAGCACCATCGCGAGCGCGCTGCCGTAGCCCAGGTTGAGCTCGACAAACGAGGTGCGATAGGCGTAGAGGTTCAGGATCTCGGTGGCCGAGCCTGGGCCGCCGCCAGTGGCCGCATAGATGGCGGCAAATGCCGAAAGTGCAGTCATCATGCGCAGAATGACCACCATGATGATGGCAGGCCGCACCAGCGGCAGCGTGATGTGGCGAAAGCGCTGCCAGGCATTCGCGCGGTCGAGGCGCGCGGCTTCGTAAACATCGGGCGGTAACGTGGCGAGTGAGGCAAGCAGCACAAGAAAGGCAAACGGCGTCCATTGCCAGGTATGAATGGCGATCACCGAGATGAGCGCGAGATCGGGGTCACCCAGCCAGTTGTGTGAACCCAGGCCGAGCGCGCGCGTCACCATATCAACCAGCCCGAAATCAGGCGAGAGCACGAGGGTGCGCCAGAAGAGTCCCACCACGACTGGCGCGAGAACGATGGGAAGAATGAGTGCAACACGGATCACGCCCTGGCCGCGCGGCATCCGCAGGACCAGAAGCGCAAACGACAGCCCGATCACCACCTGAAGCGTAACCGTGCTGCTGGTGTAGATAAGCGTGAGCCAGAGCGAATTCCAGAAGCGTGGATCGCTGCCCATCGCCAGATAATTGCCCAGGCCTGCGAAGCCGCGTAGCCAAGGCATGCTGAAGTTGAGTTGCTGGAGCGAGTTCCAGCCAAGATAGATGAGTGGGGCCGTGGTGGTGAGGAGCAGCACGAGGAGTGACGGCGCCAGCAGCCAGGCGGCAAACCGTCGGTCCTGCGCTTCCAGAGTGAGCGGGGGGTTCGTCATCAGGTGAGGGCACCAGGACCGCGTGCTGCGCGGCCCCGGTGGTGGTGCGGTGACAGTGCTTTAGCCGCGCAAAATCTGCTGAATACGCGTCTGTGCTTCGTCAAGCGCTGCCTTGGCGGTTTTCTGCCCGACCAGTGCCGCCTGAATGCCGGTGGCCATGGTCTCGCCGATGGCGGGCCACTGCGGCACGCGTGGCCGCCACTCCACATCGGTATCCTGCGCAAGCGTGTCCAGGGCGGTCCTGATGAAGTTATCGCCCATGCCAGCCATGGACGAGGCAAAGTCAGCCGACTGCCAGGAGGATGTACGGTTCACGCCGGATCGCTTGGCCGCACCTGCAAACTTCCACGAGGTGAGCGCCTGAGTTTCTGCAGCCGTGGCCCATTGGATGAAGAGCCAGGTGGCGGTTTTAGCGCGAGCGGAGAGCGCGGAATTGATCGGGAAACTCCAGTTCCAGATCGAGGTCACGCCTTTGCCCGCGGGCCCCTTGGGCCAGCGTGCATAGCCGATCTTGCCGATCACCTTGGATTTTTCAGGGTTGTTGAGCACGGCAGCGGACGAATGCGCATCGAGATAGCAGCCGAGCGTGCCCTGAGAAAAGGCATCGGCGATGTCGGGCCAGTTCCAGTTGCGAACCGCGGGCGGTGCATAGCGATTGAGCGCTTCGACATACCACTCGAGTGCACGCACCGCGATGGGCGAATTCACCACCAGATTATTGCCTTCGAACCAGCCGCCGCCAAAGCCGCGCAGGATCGAGGGATAGATGTACATGTTCTGGCCCGCGCCCGCGAAGCCGCGCATGGCAAGTCCATACATGCGGTTGGCGGGGTCGGTTAGGGCCTTGGCGTTGGCGAGCAGCTCGTCGTAGGTGGTGGCGGGCTTCAGGCCCTTGGCCTCGTACAGGTCTTTGCGATAGACCTGCACGGTAACTTCGCCGTCGAAGGGAACGCCGTAGGGCTTGCCCTCCATGGAAACCGCGTCACGCCAGGCTTTCAGGATGTCGTTGTAGTTGTACCAGGCAGCGTCGGTGAGTTTGGCGTCAGACAGGTAGCGGTCAAGCGGCTCGACCCATTTGTTGGCCACATAAAGCGGGTAATACATGGGGTCAGCTGCATGGGTGGCGTAGGTGGCAGTCTTGGAGGACAGATCCAGCATGGCCTTCTGGCGGATCTGGCCGGGGGGCACCTTTTCAAAGCGCAACTTGATGCCAGTAAGCGCCTCGAACTGGGGTTGCAGGCCGATGAGGTTGTCGAAGTAGCTGGCGGGAATGACCGCAACGGTGATGGATTCGCCCGCGGCCTGCTTCCAGTCGATTTTGGCGGACTGATAGGCGGCGAGATCGCCGGTCTGGGCGCTCACGGCAAGCGGCAGCACTTGGGCGGCTGCGGCGGCGCCAGCCAGCGCTCCGCCTCGCGCGAGCGTCTGGCGCCGGCTGGGGTTGAAGCGGTCGTCTGAACGGGAATGGCTCATCCGGGTCTCCTCTTGTTGGAATCTTGGCGCCTGCGTAACCGCATGATTCGGCGTTGGCAGGTTGGTGTAATCGTTTACATCCGGCAACATAACAAACCTTCCACCAATCGTCCAGGTTCCAGGTTTCAATGACGAAAGTACGACCTGCGCGTGCCCGAGCCGCCCGCGGCGATATCCTGATCGCGCGTGCCTCGGCGCTCGACGTGGCGCGCGAGGCGGGGGTCTCAAGTGCCACCGTGTCGCGCGTGCTCAACTCACCTGACCGCGTCGATCCGCAGACCCGCGAGCGGGTGCTGGAGGCGGTGCGCTTGTTGCGTTATGTGCCGCACGGTGCTGCGCGCTCGCTTCGGAGCCGCCGTAGCCGGATGATTGGCGCGGTCGTGCCTTCGTTTGAATACGCACTCTACGCTCGCACCACCAGCGCGCTTCAGCGGCGCTTGAATGCCCAGGCGTATTCGGTGGTCGTGGCCGAGCACCACTATGACCTCGCGAAAGAAATGCGTGTGGCCGCACAGTTGATCGAGCATGGAGTCGATGCTTTCATGTTCGTGGGGCTTGACCACGCGCCTGAGCTCTTCGCGCTCCTTGAGGAACACCGCCGCCCCTATGTGCTGACCTGGGGCGCCGATCCGCGCTCGGCGCATCCCAATATTGGCTTTGATAACGCAGCTGCCACGTACGCGCTGGCGCGCCACCTGATTGCGCTTGGCCACCGGCGCTTCGGGTTGTTGAGCGCGGAGCCGCAATTCAACGACCGGGCGCGCGCGCGTGGTGCGGGGCTGCGGCGTGCGCTACGTGAGGCGGGGCTGTCGCTCGACCCCCGCCATGTACGCTATGCGCCGATCTCGCTCCGTGCAGCGGAAACGGCGATGAGCGAATTACTGATGCTCGCAGATCGGCCCACCGCGGTGTTGGGGACCAACGATGTATTCGGCGTGGGGGCGTTGCTCGCATGCCGCCGGCTCGGTGTGCGCGTACCCGAGGATATTTCCATCACCGGCGTCGACAACACCGAGCTTGGCGAAACCCAGCAGCCTGGGCTCACTAGTGTGGCTACGCCCATCGTCGAGGTGGGTAGCGCCGCTGCCGAGCATCTGATTTCCCGGCTGGAGGGCAGGGTGTGGGAGCGGTGTCTCAGCCTGCCAGTGCAACTGGTTTTTCGGGCCAGCACCGGGCCAGCACCCAAGGGAAGGAAGGGCGTTCGTTAGGGGCGGCGCGGGATGGTTAGGATAGCCGGTGCGCTTTGACGTCCGCGTGCGTTCCAAAGGCGCTCTGCCGCTTCAACGCTCCTCGGCGGGATCGAAGTCGAGCTCAACACGCGCCCCGTTCGGATCAAAGCTGAACAACTGCCAGGTGCCGCTTCCCGCCTGACGTCGAAGGTCATAGGGCACGCCGCGCGCATCAAACCTTGCACACACGTCGCGCAGGCCGCGCGCACTGAAAGCCAGGTGGTCGATGACGCCGGTGCGAGGTTCGGGCATGGGCCGATCCCAATAGATATGCAGGACGGCCTGACCGCCGCCCGGGGTGTAGAGCCATGCGCCAGGGAAGCCCAAATCGGGGCGGAACCCGTCTTCCAGGCCAAGCAGACCACAGTAGTAGTCGAGTGTGCGACCGCGGTCTTCTGCGGTGATCGTGAAGTGATTCATACCTTCAATCATCTTTGTCTCCCTCAGGTCGCCAGCACGAGCGCGCCAGTGGTTCGCCGTGACTCGAGTCTCTGGTGCGCGCGTGCGACATCCTGGAGCGCATGTCGCTCAATGACGGGTGCGCGCAGCGTGCCGTCGGCAAGCGCCGCCCAAAGCCGCTCGGCGCGCTCGTTCAGGCGGGCCCGTGTCGCGACATAGGCAAAGGCCACCGGACGCGAGAAGCTCGCTGACTTCGAGATCAGCAGGTCGGGCGACACCGCGCGTGGAACACCGCTCGCCTGACCAAGGCTGATCCAGTGTCCGCAGGGCGCGAGTGCCGAGAAATTTTCGTCGAAAGCGGCTTCGCCCAGTCCATCGACGATGACATCGGCGCCCTCGCCAAACACGCCCCGAACGTCTTCGGCGAACCGGTAGTCGGGGGTGATGATCACATGCTCGCAACCGTGTTCGCGTGCAAGCCGCGCTTTGTCTTCGTTCGACACCGTGCCCACCACGCGCGCGCCGAGTCGCTTCGCCCATGCGCAGAGCAATAACCCCACGCCGCCCGCCGCCGCGTGGACCAGCCAGCGTGAACCCGGTCGCACCCGACCGAGGTCCTGGAGCAAGTAATCGGCGGTGATGCCCTTCAGCAGCAGCGCTGCCGCGACATCATCTTCGACATGGGCTGGCACTCTGACCACCCAGTCCTGCGGAACAGTTCGCACCGTGGTGTAGCTGCCCGCCACCGGGCCCATATAGGCAACGCGGTCGCCTCCCATCAGGCTTGTGACCCCTGGGCCAATATCGATCACCGAACCGGAGGCCTCCATCCCAGGCGTGCCAGGCAGTGGAAACATCGGAGGAATCCAGCCACGGCGCAGATAGACGTCGATGAAATTCACGCCCGCAAAGCGCTGCTGGATGCGAATCTCGCCGGGTCCTGGGGCGGGCGCCTCGGTATCGCGCAGGGTCATCGACTCGGCACCGCCATAGGCTGACACGACCACGCTCCGACAGCCGATCGGTAGCGCCGCGGGCATGATCGAGGCTTCGCGTGGGCGTCGATCCCGGCGCTCCAGCAGGTGGCGCCGCATATTATTAAAGCCCGCCTCGTAGACGCCTTGTGCAACCAGATCGATCAACTCGCGCTCGCGACCGGGCGGGGCCTTGAAGCTGGATTCCCAATGCCAGAAGGTTCGGTTGCTGTCGGTGACCGGCTTAAGTGTGACAGTGGAAATATAGCGTTCGAGTGGAACGGTGGCCTCGACAATGCAGTACGTGAACCGATGCTCGCGATCGTCGAGCGAGAGCAGTTGCTCGCGGATGAAGCTTCCATCCTTCAGCGTGAAAGCGCGAATGCAGCCCACTTCGGATGACTGGCGCCCCGCCTCGATACGGCTCTGATCCACCACGTCGTGCCAGGCGTCGTGGCTATTGAAATCGCGCAACACCGACCAGACCCGCTCAATCGGAGCATCGATCACTGCGGAGCGGACGACTTTTTGCAGCACGGCGGTCTCGCGGTGTCAGCGACGGCCAAAGTGGCGCTTCAAGGCTTCGAACCCTGCCTGGAACACGCCATGCCCGATCAGCTCTGAGAGCTCGCGTTCGCGGCCCTCCTCGCATTCAAACTCGGCGCTCCATTCCGCAAAGCAGCGATCGCCGTCCGTGACAGGGGTGAGCTTGAGCGTGGCGACGTATTGGGTCACCCCCATCGGACTTTCCAGAATTTCGTAGGTACAGGTGTAGTCGTAATCGGAGAGCGCGAGCAGCTTCTCCCGGATCCGGCCACCATCGCGGGTGTGAAAATTGCGGACGCAGCCTACCCTGTCAGCCGGCTGCTGATTCTCGATGCGGCTGTCGGCGATCAGCGGATGCCATTGCGGCAGCCCATTGAAGTCCCGGACCCGCGCCCACACGCTGTCGGCGTTGGCATCGATCACGCTGGATACATAAAGACGGATCACCTGAGCGGCTCCCTGGGCGCGGGGTTAGCGATCGCGCTGCGTTGAGGTTGGCGTGTCTGCAGGCGCGGTACCTGCGGCCCCCGCGGCGAGTCGCTGAATGTCTCCCGCATCA
>JAGWXN010000085.1 GCA_018969885.1 Betaproteobacteria bacterium
GCCATTTTGTCCGAGTCGTACTCGTTCATTTGGCAGCCGAAGGTGCGGATGTGGAGTTTGCGTTTCATCTGTGGCATTTTACCGGCGGCTTGCGCCCTCGAGGCAAAACACCCCGCCAATTCGCCCGGAGTCGGTCAATGAAAGAAAAATTTTTGCAGGACAAGGTCGTGCTGGTCACCGGGGCTGGTGGCGGGATTGGCCGGGAGCTCGCACTCGCCCTGGCCGCCGACGGTGCCAAAGTGCTGGTCAATGATCTGGGTTCCAGCGTGGCCGGCGAAGGCCAGGATCGTTCGCGGGCCCAGGCCGTGGTGGACGAGATTCGGGCGGCCGGTGGCGAGGCGAGTGCCAACGGCGATAGCGTGGCCGACTGGGCAGCGGCGCACCGCATGGTTGAACAGGCGCTCGATACCTTTGGGCGGATCGATGCTGTCATCAACAACGCCGGTATTTTGCGTGACCGCTTCTTCCACAATATGAGTGCCGACGAATGGCGGACGGTGATTGATGTGCATCTGAACGGCACGTTTTATGTTTCGCGCGCAGCCGCTCCCCATTTCAAAGCTCAGCAGTCGGGCGCCTACCTTCATATGACATCCACGTCGGGCCTGATCGGCAACCTCGGCCAGGCCAATTATTCAGCAGCAAAGCTTGGCATCGTTGCGCTGTCCAAGTCGATTGCCCTGGACATGGCGAAGTTCGGCGTGCGATCAAACTGCATCTCGCCGTTTGCCTACAGCCGCATGATCGGATCCATTCCCACCGATACGCCTGAGCAGCAGGCCCGGGTAGAGCGCTTACAGCGCATGCAGACCCACCAGATTGCGCCGCTCGCGGTCTACCTTGCGAGCGAGGCCGCGCGCGAGGTGAGCGGACAGATCTTCGCGGTGCGGGCCAATGAAATTTTCCTGATCAGCCAGAACCGGCCGATTCGTAGCCTGCATAGCGGTGATGGCTGGACGGCGCAGAGCATCGCCGAGCGCGCCATGCCTGCGCTGCGGGCGTCTTTTTATCCGCTTGAACGGTCGCCGGACGTGTTCAGCTGGGATCCGGTCTGACGGCGGGCATGCCCGGGCGCGGCCGCCCGGGCGGCGCTTACTGACAGCGATGCATGACCTGGCTGCCGTTACCGTAGAAATGGCGCAGCCATTTGGTGTCGCTGCCGAAGAAGGCGAGCAGATCTCGTTCGCCGCCCATCATTTGCGCGCCGACCCAGACAAGAGTGCCATCGCTATCAACCTGATCGCGCTTGACGCGGAATTTTGACCCCCCATCAGGATCACCGCTTCGAAAGAGTTTCTGCTTCGGGTCGTAGCTCACCCAGTAGCTCTTGCCCTGGTGCTGACAGGTCATGCGCACTTCCTGCGCGGCAGCGCCCATCGGGAAAAGTGCAATCACCACGGCCGCGAGCAGGCCAGACCGCAATCGGCCCCGCAGGCGATGAGGGGACGCAGCAGGGCGTCGCATCACGGGCCACCGGTTACTAGGCTGCCATCGACGTGTGGGCAAGATCCTGTCCCAGTCCAAGGAAAGTTTTGTTGTAAACCGTCGCGCCATTCTAATTCGGAGCGCACGGTGCGCGCGATGACCGCGTCGTTGTTGCGAAACAGTCTAGGGTTGCCAAAGCGCATAGTGCCCGCCGATTCGCGCCTCCAATGTTCACCGGTTGACCTTTCGTAAGCTCTCGACCCTGCGCATCGCTACAGTGCCGCGTCGTACTGCAAACGGACCACTCGCGACAGGCAATGGGATCCCCACCGCTCGACCCTCGCTTTACTCTGCACGGCGATAGCCCGGCCATCCGGTCGTTACTTAGAACCATCGACCGCGTTGCCGAGTCCGATGCGCCCGTGCTGATCGTGGGGGAGACAGGCACCGGAAAGGAGCTCGTTGCACGCGCGATTCATCAGCGCTCGCGCCGCGCGACCGGCCCGCTGGTCGCGGTCAACTGTGGGGCGATCGCTCCGACGCTCATCCAGTCCGAATTGTTCGGCCACGAGCGGCATGCCTTCACCGGGGCGGGGCAGCGCAGGATCGGCAGCTTTGAGGCGGCGCACGGCGGGGCCCTGTTTCTCGATGAAATCGGTGAGCTCCCGCTCGCGCTGCAACCGGCGCTGCTGCGCGTGCTGCAAGATCGGCTCGTCACCCGGCTGGGTGCGAGCACTCCGGTCCCAGTCGATTTCCGCCTGCTTGCGGCCACGCATGTCAATCTCGAGCAGGCGATCATTGACGGGCGATTCCGCGAGGATCTCTACTACCGGATCAATGTGCTCGTTCTTCAGGTGCCGCCTTTGCGAGACCGGGGCGAGGACCTGCTGGTGCTCGCGGAGAGCTTCCTCAAACGCTTTGGCGCGGATCGCCAGGGACCGCCCGTCCGAGGTTTCACGCCCGATGCGGTGCTGGCCATGCAGCGGCATCGCTGGCCGGGCAACGTACGAGAGCTGATGAACTGCGTGCAGCGCGCGGTGGTGCTCACCGATGGAGTCTGGATCGATACCGCTGCGCTGGGCCTCCAGCGAAGTCAGGCTGTACAGCGCCCGATGAATCTGGCCCAGGCGCGCGAGGCGTTCGAGCGCGAGCTGGTTCGCGAGACTTTGCGCCTGCATGGTCGACGAATCGCGCCCGCTGCCCGGCAACTGGGCGTTTCACGCGTGACCCTTTACCGGATTGTTGCGCGTCTCAAGCTTGCGGGCGATTTACCCCCTGAGGAGGCCGCGCGCCTGCTTGAAGCGGGCGTTGGCTCCGATCCGTTGGGTCAGTCCGCCGCTGATCTTTCCTCGGAGCCGACAGGCGGAGCTGCCGATGTATCGGATCCGCAGCACGACCGTATCGGGTGCTGAACACCCGAGCCTTGCGTGCGGACAAACCGGTCGGCGCGTTCTTCTACGAATCAATGCCCTGCCGCGATGGCACAGGACTTGCCGATGGTTACTTGCCGAACGCATCGAGGGCCTCAGGCTCTGACGATGACCGGCTTTTCTCAAACCAAACGTTTGGAGCAAGACCATGGCTTTCGACAAAACCTACATCCTCTCGGCGAGCAACAACATCTGGAAGGATGTGGTGGCTGGCGCGAGCTCGCGTGTCTACGCGGGGGGCGGTAATGATTCGATCTACGGCCGCGACGGTGATGATGAGTTGAATGGTGAAGACGGCGCCGATCGGCTGTATGGAGAAATCGGCTACGACACCCTCAACGGTGGGGCGGGCAACGACACCCTCAGTGGCGGCGAGGATGATGACGTCTTGAATGGCGACGAGGGTGACGACAACCTCGCCGGCGATCAGGGCGATGATTCTCTGAGCGGTGGCGAAGGTAACGATGTTCTGGCGGGTGGCGATGGCGACGATGTGATGAGTGGCGGCGACGATGACGACACGCTCACGGGTGGGACCGGCGCGGATCAGCTTGCGGGCGACGCCGGCGCGGACCGGCTATCAGGCGGTGGGGGCGCGGATACCGCCTCGGGGGGCGCCGGTGAAGACACGCTCAACGGCGACGCCGGTGACGATGTGTTGAACGGGGGCGGCGACGATGACACCCTCAATGGCGGCGCGGGCAATGACACCCTTCGCGGCGATGACGGCAGTGACAGTCTGAACGGTGGCGACGGCGCGGATATGCTGGCTGGCGGTACCGGCAGTGACACGCTGCTCGGCTCAACGGGCGATGACCAGCTCGAGGGTGGAGATGGGGGTGACAGCCTGGATGGTGGTGACGGAAACGACACCCTGATGGGCGGCAATGACAATGACGTCATGTATGGCGGTGCCGGTGACGATCTCCAGGATGGAGGCAAAGGCAATGATCTGGTGATCGACAACGGCGGCTATGACACGCTGTCGGGCGGCTCCGGGAACGACACGGTGCGCGGCGGTGATGATGACGACATGCTCTACGGTGACGATGGCAACGATCGTCTGTGGGGCGAGAACGGTAACGACACCGCGGATGGCGGCACGGGCAACGACGTGCTGCAGGGGGGAGCCGGCAACGACATGCTGATGGGCGCCGATGGTGACGACACGCTGGTCGGTGGCGAAGGTGCTGATGATCTCGACGGTGGCGACAACGACGATTCGCTGCGTGGCGATGGCGGCAACGACTCGCTCATGGGCGGGCTCGGTGACGATACCGCCGACGGTGGTTCGGGTAATGATTCGGTTGCCGGCGGGGAAGGCAACGACATGCTGATGGGCGGATTGGGGCGAGACCGGCTCTACGGCGGAACCGAGGACGACACCCTGTATGGCGGCGCGCAGGACGACATGCTGTCCGGCGGAGACCAGCAGGATGAGCTCTACGGCGAGTCAGGCAAGGACACCCTCTGCGGCGGACTTGGCAATGACATGCTCGATGGCGGCAGCGACAACGACACGCTGACTGGCGGCGACCAGGACGACACGATGACCGGCGGGCTCGGCGCAGACAAGTTCGTCTTCACCGTGAGCACCGGGCAGGGTGACGGAATGACCAGCTGGCTTGACTCGCTGGAACTCTCGAGCACGGATGAGATCCTGGATCCGGAGTCGATCGACGTACTGCGCTTTGAGGTCGAAGATCCCGAAATCGATACCGTGGCCGAGTTGGATGCCTACGTCTTTGTGATTGACGATGGCACGGACGTCACGATCTTTTTCAATCGGGATGGTGACGACAGCTGGACCGGTGACGCCGAGGACGCCATCATCCTGCGAGGCACTGGAATTGCCCCAGGTTCAGAAGGCATCTCGTCGCTCACCGAGCTTCTGAGTTCCATCAATATCGAAGTTGTCTGAGTCTCTACGCTAGCGATCCGGCGGTTTGGTCGGCCCGCACCGCAACGTCCGTAGCGGTGGGGGTCGACCCATCGTCGGGGTAGCCGGCCCCAGGTTCGGCGTCCACTTCCTAGGGGGTCGCCGAACCATGCCTTCCAGACCGCTTGAAACCATACTGTCGCGCCATTGGCCGGCGCTCGTTTCGGTCGGTGTCTTCAGCCTGTTCTTTAACGCGCTGATGCTTACCCTGCCGATCTACATGCTGTCCATCTTTTCGCATGTGCTCACCAGCAAAAACGCCGACACGCTGTGGCTGCTCACGCTGGTGGCGCTGCTCGCCCTGCTTCTGCAAGCAGTGGTTGACGCGGTGCGCTCGCGCCTGCTGGTTCGGGTTGGGTTATCGGTCGAAGCGGCGATCGGGCCCAGGGTAGTGGAGTCTTTGGTTGAGCGTCATCGCGATCCCTCGCCATCAGAGGCGCGCGCGCTCGGCGATGCCGGTGAGCTTCGGCGGTTTGTCTCCGACACGCATCTCATGGCGCTGATCGATCTGCCGTTCGTACCGCTCTATCTGATGGTCATCACCTGGCTGCATCCGGTACTGGGTGCACTGGCCCTCACCGGGGCTGTGCTGCATCTGCTGATCGCTGCTGGGGGGGATCTTCTGCTCAGGCGCCCAATGCGTGAGGCCTCGGAAGCGCGCGAGCGGGGTCGGGTATTGACCGAGGACGTGATTCGTCACGGTGATCTGATCCGTTCGATGGGGATGGTGTCAGCGCTCGCGGCGCGTCTGCGCCAGGCTGGCAACGAGTCCTTGCTCTGGTTTCAACGAAGCGCCGATCGCGCGTCCGGGCTGAGGTCAGTGGTCCGCGCGCTGCGTATTGGATTACAGATCGCGCTTTACTGCGCAGGTGCCTGGCTATTCCTGAGTGATCAGGTGATGGTGGGTGCCGTGGTTGCCGCGTCAGTCATGCTCGGACGCGTGATGACGCCGATCGATTCCGCGATTCCAGCGTGGCGCGCTGCCGTCAAGGCGCGCGAGGCCGTTAGAAGACTCGACGCGCTGCTTCATGATCCCGCCGTCGAGCCAGCCTTCGAGCGCGCTCCCGATTCGCCTGACCCTGCACGCTTCGAACTGCGCCGCGCCTCGGTTCGCGCACCGGGCACGGGCGCGGTATTACTCAATCGGATCACGCTCGCCGCACGGCCTGGTGAACTGCTCGGGATTGTCGGCGCGAGTGGCTCGGGCAAATCCATGCTTGGGCGGCTGATCGCAGGCGCTTGGTTGCCCGCGACCGGATCGCTGAGCCTCGATGGCCGAAGCGCCGCCGAATGGCCCTCCCATCAACGTGCATCGATGGTGGGCTATTGCCCGCAGGAGCCACAACTGCTGACCGGAACGATCGAAGACAACATCAACCGCTTTGATGGCGCTGACGTTGGGCGTGAGCCGGTACGTCGCGCGGCTCGCAGAGTGGGGCTCGATACGTCGGTATCGGCCCTGCCTGATTCGTACACATCGTCCGTTGGAAACGGCGGGATGGTGTTACCTGCGGGAATGCGTCAGCAGGTGGCGCTTGCACGCGCGTTCTATGGCGACCCCGGGTTGTTGATCCTCGATGAACCTGCTGCCTGGCTCGATCATGCAGGCCAGCAGGCCTTGCTCAGTTCAATCGACCAGGCGCGGGCGCGCGGCGCAGCGGTCGTCATGATCACCCATCAGCCCGCCCTGCTCAGAAACGCCAGCCGGATCGCTGTGATGAATGGTGGAACCCTCGAGATGGTCGGACCCGCTGACAAGGTGATGGCGCATCTGGCCGGGAAGCGGCTGGTCTCGCCTGAGGTGCCCTCTCAGGGCGTGGCGCCGGCGATGCGTGGGTTGTCCGGCTCGACGGTGCCAGCCGCACCCGCTTCCGTCGGGGCACTGTCATGAACCGCAGCCATGACGAGAATGTGCCCACGCAGGCACGGGGCAAACCCGGGACCGATACGACGGCAGCGGCGCACCTGGACCGCGATCTGGCTCGAAGCAGTCGCCGTCTGATGCTGACGGGTTCGCTGTCGCTCCTCTTTGGCGCTGGCGCGCTTGGGTCATGGGCTGCATTGGCGCCCCTCACGACCGCAGCGCTTGCCAACGGGTATGTCAAGGTCGCCGGAGAACGGAAGACGATTCAGCATCTTGAGGGCGGCATCGTGCGCGAAATTCTCGTGAGGGAGGGGCAGACGGTCAACAAGGGACAGGTACTCCTCAGGCTGGTGGATGTCACTGCTCGCGCCCGGCAGGCGCTCCTGATGGTCGAGCATGACGCGCTGCTTGCCGAGTTCGCGCGACTCGAGGCCGAGCGTGATAACCGACCGAGTCCGGTCTTTTCAGAGGCGCTCTTGGCGCGGCGGCACGACGATGCGGTATCTCGCCTCATTGCCGGCGAACTGAATCTCTTCAACAGTCGCCGCGCCTCATTTGTTGGCCAGGTCGACGTGCTTGAACAGCGCAAGCGCCAGGCGCGCGAAAAAATTGATGGTCGGCTATCTGAGATTGCTTCGACGCGCACCCAGCTTGATTTCATTCTTGAGGAGCTCCGCGGGGCGGAGTCGCTTCTCGAGCAGGGCATGTATCTGCGAACGCGTTACTACGCGCTCAAGCGTACCGAGGCAAATCTGGAGGGTACGATTGCGAGGCTGTCTGCCGATGTGGCGGAGGCGCAGGCGCAGATCGGCGAGACCGAACTCCGCATCATCGATTTGCGTAACCAGCTCGGGCGTGAGGTCAATGACCGGCTGCAGGACATTCGCGCCAAGCTGCGCGATCTTGCCGAGCGGATCGATGCGTCGGCCGAGGTGCTTTCGCGAACCGAGGTTGTCGCCCCCGACGCAGGCACCGTGATCGGCCTTCAGGTACACACCGCAGGCGGCGTGGTTGCGGCAGGCGAGCCGATCATGCAGATTGTTCCGACTGGCGACCGGCTCGTTGTCGAGGCTCAGGTTCAATTGCAGGACATCAACCGGATCTGGCCCGGCATGCCCGCCGAGGTTCGCTTTTCAGCGTTCAATAGCCGCGCCACGCCGGTTTTCACGGCACGCGTGAGCCGTGTGTCGCCCGATCGTTTCGTGGATGCGGCGCGGCAGCGCGCGTATTTCGTGGCCCAGGTGGAGATTGATCGCCATCTCGCGGGCACGATTGAGTTACAGCCTGGCATGCCCGCCGAGGTCTATTTTGTCGAGGGTGAGCGAACGCCGCTCGACTATCTCCTCAAGCCGCTGCGTGAGCAGTTCCGGCGCGCGATGATCGAGCGCTAACCGCCCAAATCATCGTGGCTGGCCGGGCGCTTGACTGCCCGGCCAGTCAATGACATCAGCGAGGCGTGCTGTCCTGCCAGCAGGCGATGGGCTCGCCGCAATCAAACGACCCACCGCCGCCCGATCCGCCGCCCGATCCGTCACTGTCGCCGCCGCCACCGGTGGCCGTGGTGGAGACCTCGGCCGATGGCGCGCTTTCGCCTGCCGCGGTGAGTGCCGTCACGATGTAGTAGTAGGTGATACCGCCAATGGGTACAGAATCGGCCAGCGTGGTTTGCGTGGAGCCATCGATGCGAGTGGCCGCGCTCAGGTTGGCCGCGATGTCGGGTTGCACGGACCGATAAACACGGTAGCCCAGGATATCGGCAATATTTGCCGGTATGGTCGGTGCCTGCCAGGACAGCGCAACGGAACGCTCGGTGTCCGAACTGGCCTGAGCGGTCAGGTCGCGCGGCGCTCCAGGTACGGGCACACGCGGGCTCGCCGAGACCTGCTGTGACACAGGACCTTCACCGCCCGCGCCCACGGCCGTCACCACATAGTAATAGGTCGATCCATTCTGAAGGCCCGTGTGGACGAGCGGGTTGGTGGCTGCATCAACCCGTGACCCGTTCGACTTGTTGACGTTGGGTTGGGTGGACCAGTAGATGCGATATTGCTCGGCGTGCGGCACAGCCTGCCAGGACACCGTATTGATCGAGTCCCCGGGTAGCGCGGTCACGCTCGTGGGTGCTCCGGGCGGCAGCAGCGCCGATACTTCGGCAGATGGCGCGCTTTCGCCCGCAGCATTCACTGCGGTTACGATGTAGTGATAGGGCTTGCCCGCAGGGAGTCCGTCGTGCAGAAACGGTGACGAGGCTTCCCGGATCACCTTGGCTGTCGATGGCGTCACACCGCGTGACTCTGACCAGTAAACGTTATAGGCGTCTGCGCCGGCCGACGGTATCCATCTGAGGGTGATTGACGGGCTGTTGCCAACGGTTGCAACCAGCCCGCTCACCGCGGCCGGGGGTGATGCAAGCGCGGCGTTATCGGGTTCGGTACCTGTGCCTCCCCCGCCGCTCGAACCGCAGCCTGCGAGCGTGCCCAGCGCGAGCGTCGCGAGCGTGATGCGCCAGGGAGCGCGCGAGGGGGAGGGGGCGGGCGGCACGCGCCTCGGGCGTGAGCCATTGAGCCCGCTTGATGTGGGATGCAGCATGGTCCTGAATCTCCTGGGTGAAGAGGCGTGATGAGCCTCGGCCCGCGAGTGTTTCAGGGGGGTGCTGTGTCCTCGTTGACAGGCGGCAATATCGACGAGGCGACCGGAAAATGGCTTGATCTCGCCAAGCGGCCTGATTGAGCGATGGCAAGCGAAGACCGGTGCGCGTTTAGGCGAGCACGCGGGGGGCGCACGGATGGGGGAGCGGCAAGCTGCCCGGACGCCCCGGGCGCGGGTGTTTGCCTACTGGCCGGGGAGCAGCCGCCCGAAGGGCTGCCCGCGGCTAGCGCCTGAGGCAATGACGCACAGGTTGCCCTCGACGTTGCAGACCTCGACATAGCGGCGCGCAAACTGCCGCTCGGTCTGTCCGACATGCGCCTCTGCAGCGACCTGCATCAATGGGATCAGCAGCGCGACGAGTGCGGCGAGCACGAGGATCAGATCGAGGATGATGCGGGGGTGCTTCATCAGTGGTGCGATGGCGGAGGGGGGTAAGCGTCGGGATCAATCGGGTTGGAAAGAGCCGGAAACCGAGTTCGATGATAAAGCATGTCCAGCGCCGACCGTACTCAGGATGCCGTTTGGGGTGGGGCTCGTTACGCGCGCGCCCGGCTACGGTGCGCACTCGGCGATGGCCAGTGCAGTGACGCTCTGCGCGATGGCGCATGCCCGACCGAGATCAATGCTGGTTGGCCAGCGGTCTTCCGGCGCATGGAACCACGGGTTGCTGCCAATCAGTGACAGATAGCGGCCGCCGCGCTGCTCGATCTCATGAGCCTCGCCGCTAGCCTTGCCGCCGGTGACCGCGAGGATCGCGTCGGCGGGATAGCCTTGGCTCTCGAGCAGTGTGCGCATCCGGTCAGCGAGTCCGTCGACATTGCTTCGTACCGTCAATGCAGGTGCGGTCGCTGTACCGAGGTTGGCGCCCAGGTGAATGACCAGCGCTGATTCGTTCGCCAGTTTCGGTTCGATCGCAAAAGCGTGATGGGCACCCAGGTGTCCGAGTTCATGTCCGCAGGTGGCCAGTCCGATGACCGCGCGTCGGCGAGCGGCAGAGGCTGCGAGTGCCTGCAGACAATGCAGCCAGGCAAAGACGCCGCCTGCGCGCTCGGCCGTGCTGGTCCACCAGGACGTGCGCGGGGTCAGGAGGAGCAAGGGTGGGCCTTCGCCTGCCAGCTGTACGCGTAGATTGCGTGAATCGGCGACTTCATATCGGCCCGTGGCTGTGACCGTCACCTGCGCTGCGTGTTCGCTCAGCATGGCGACCGCCTGCGCGTCTCGTCCTGCGATCTGAAGCACTGGCGGCCCGAAGGGACGGTCGCTGTCGTGTGCATTAAGGGGGGCCAGGCCACCGTCGCGCGTGGTGAGTGCAATCACGATAGCGCGGTGACGACTATCGGCGCGGGCGCGCGAAAAGGCATTATCGGGGAGGCTTGCCATCGCGGGTTCCATGACGGCGAAGCCGATATCGGTGTCTGAGCCCAGCGGGCCGATGAGTCCCGTGACACCGTGCCGTTCTGTGAGTCCACCGTCAAACAAGGGTAAGCCTTCGATGCGCGGTGTGCCGTGCGCATGAAGTGACGCCTCAGCGGGTAAAAACCGCTTAAAGCTGACACGCTGGAAAGTCGTGTGCAGGGCCTGCGCGCCGCCGAGTTGCTCGGCGAGCCAGGCGGCCGACGCGAGGTCACCCGTTGAGCCCGCGCGCCGCTCACCAAAGCTGTCGTACCGGGCGAAGAAACCCGCCGCTGGGGCCGGATTGTTCATTCGGCGCGTACGCCTGAGAGCGCGATCAGATCCTTGAGCCGTTTTAATTCAATCGCCCATTCTTCGCGATAGGCAGCCGGATTGCTGGACAGGACAATCGAGCCGCCCTCGTCAGCGATGCGCTTACGCAGGTCGGCATCGCGTGTCATGGCCTCGGAAAACGCGCCAGCGATTTTGTCGACGACGGCCGGAGAAAGTCCTGCAGGCCCCACCACAGAGGAACCGCTGATGACCACGGGTCCACCCTTGAGAGTTTCTGCGAGCGTGGGGACATCGGGGAGCGCCGTCATTCTGACCGAGCC
>JAGWXN010000545.1 GCA_018969885.1 Betaproteobacteria bacterium
CCGGGCTTTTAAATCCGTGGTGTAAGGCGTCATGAGTTGCGTTGGCGACACTGGCTTGCGCGAGGAGCTGACAATGATAGGCACAAACGAAGCTTACGCCGTACCGTCCCGCAAAGGCACAAATCGTACCGCATCAAGGACGGTCAGTTGCCACCGATCGGATCCGCTTCGTTCAACCAGGTGAAGCGCCTGTCCCTTTCCTCCCGACACAGGGGCAATCAGGCGCCCTCCAATCTGCATTTGCTGAAGCCAGGCCTCCGGAATGCTCTCGCCCGCAGCCGCGGCGATCACCAGATCGTAGGGTGCGGCCTGGGGTACGCCCAGCTGGCCGTCACCAAAGACGAGGCGCAGGTTGGCAATACGGAGGCTGCGAAGATTGGTACGGGCCTGCTCATGCAAACCCCGAATGCGTTCAATGGAGACCACTTCGCCAAACAGGCGGGCGAGCACGGCGGCCTGATAACCGCAGCCTGTTCCGATTTCCAGCACGCGCGCGGCCGACCGGGCTGTTCCCTCAAGCGGCGCAGCCAACAGCTCGATCATGCGGGCGACGGTAAATGGCCGAGAGATGGTCTGCGCGTGACCGATGGGGAGCGCCACGTCCTCGTAGGCACGGCTCGACAAAGCGGGTTCTACAAACCGGTGCCTGGGCACGTTGCGCATGACCTCGAGCACGCCGGAATCGCGAACGCCGGCGCGCCGCAGGCCCTCCACCATGGCAAGCCGAACCGCCTCTGAGACCAGCCCAGGGTCAGCCGATTCGGCCGCATTGGCACGCGATTCGACCTGCCGATCGGCGGAATCGGGTTGTGAGACCCGGCGCCGTGATCGAGTGGGTGCAGACGGACGCGGAATGGCCGCCTGATCCATCCAGCGCGCCATTTTGGTCAAGACATCCTCCGGTCAGGCCACGAAGGCGCTGATGCGAACACCCAAACCGCTCAGCTTCAAGCCGATGCTAACCATCCGCCCACCCGTTCGAGGCGACCGTAGCCGGTCAGGTCGACTTCCAGCGGCGTGACCGATACCTCACCCGCCTCGACTGCATGAAAATCGGTACCTGGGCCAGCGTCACGCGCCGATCCAGGAGGGCCGATCCACCAGATCGGCTCATCACGCGGGTTGCGTCCGGGGATGGCCGGTTCGGCAAAGTGACGCTTGCCAAGCCGTGTGGTTCGGATGGGCCCGAGTTTGTCTTCGGGCAACGATGGGATGTTAACGTTCAAAAGCATCGGCGCGTCGGGCGGCGATTCGACCCAGCGGCGCACGATGCGGTCGACGATGCTGCCCGCTGCCTCGAGGTGGGCGAAGCCCTTTTGCGCAATTGAAAACGCAATCGCCGGCACCCCCAGCTGGAGACCTTCCATGGCCGCCGCGACGGTGCCCGAGTAAATGGTGTCGTCGCCCATATTGGCGCCATCGTTCAGGCCGCTCAGCACCAGGTCAGGACGCCACCCCAGCATGCCGGTGATGGCGATGTGAACGCAGTCGGTAGGGGTGCCGTTGACGTACATGAAGCCGCTCGGCGCTGTACGGACAGTGAGCGGTCGATCGAGCGTGAGCGAATTTGAGGCACCGCTTCGGTCCTGGTCTGGTGCAACCACCACCGCCTGACCATAACGTGAGGCCACCTTCGCGAGCATCGCGATTCCCGGCGACAGATAACCGTCGTCATTACTGATCAGAATTTTCATCTGTCGATTCTATCCAAACCGCCTGAATTGCCTGGATTGACCCCTGTCAGCCGCATGTTCATACTGCGCCGGCCACTTTATGCACT
>JAGWXN010000546.1 GCA_018969885.1 Betaproteobacteria bacterium
GCGACTGGCCACCTACGCTGGCGCAGTTCATCGGCATCTGCCGCGACCACAACCGGGTCGAGCAGGCCAGCGCACCAGCCCTGCCGCCTCCATCGCCAACAGACATTGCTCGCGCTGCCGAGCAGATCGGCCAGATTGCCGGCGCACTCAGCCAGCCCGATGATGCAGACCGCCTATCCTGGGCTCGAGCTCCGCGCTCAGAACACGCCGTGCGCCTTCTGCTGCGCGGTGGTGAGCGCGATCCGAGGTTGCGCGACATCCTGCGCGAGCACCTTGCGGATGACGGCGCTCGGTGCGAAACTGCGCTTGCTACCGCCGAGGTAGCAGCAATCAAGGCAAACCCGCCGTCGTTCCTGAGGAGCCGCCATGTGGCGATTTGAAGTGTTCCGCGCAGAGAATCCGCACACGGGAGATGTCCGCTGGTGGTGGCGGTTGATCGCGCCGAACAATCACCCAGTAGCTCGCTCATGGACAGGCTACGCCACAAAATCAAACGCCATGCGGGCAGCAATGGCGATTCCGCTGGATGCGCCGAATGTCGCAGAGGACATCGACTGATGCTCTCCTGCCCATCCTGCCGGCACTCCGCATGGGCACCGAACCCGCTCGGCCTGTCATGCGACATCGGCCGCGATGCAATTACCCGATGCGAGGTCTTCGACTATGAGCCAGGGACGGACGCCATGCCAGTGCGGCCTTCCGCCGTGGAGCTACTCAGGCGCACCATGCTGCTACGACAGGTTCGTGGAGGCGCTGCACCAGCAGCGGCCGGCGCTGGCGTTCTGGTACATGGCAACCGTGAAGCCACCCGTGACTGACGCATTCCGCCAGGTGATGCGCGACCGATACCGGAGCCGAGCATGACGTCACTGCTGTGCCAGTTCGTGGTCCCAGGAGAGCCGCAAGGAAAGGGACGCGCCAGGGCAACCAAGGCCGGCAGGCTCTACACTCCGGGCAAGACCGTGGCTTACGAATCGCTGGTCGCTCTTGCAGCGCAGCGGGCAATGGGCGATCATCTGCCCACAAGCCAGCCCGTTTCCCTGAACCTGGATGCTGTTTTCGCAATGCCGCACGGATGGTCGGAAAAGAAGCGAACCGCGCACGACGACGATTGGTGCCTGAAGAAGCCCGACATCGACAACATCGCCAAGGCCGTCGCGGATGCGGGAAATGGCGTGATCTGGCAGGATGACCGGCAGATCGTCTCGCTGACCGGAACGAAACGATGGGGTCAGGCTGGTTTCGTCAGGGTCGCGGTTCATCTCTTGGCTGCATGACATGGAAACGCAATCAAGTTTCAAAAAGGGCCGAAAACCGGGCCCCGGTAGGCCGAAAGGACTGCCGAACAAATCCACCGCGAATGCCCGCGAGGCGATTGCGCGACTGGTTGATGGCAATTCCGAGCGCCTGCAGGAGTGGCTCGACCAGATTGCCGAGCGTGACGGGCCTGCGGCCGCGTGGAAGTGCATGATGGATGTCATCGAATACCATGTGCCGAAACTCAGTCGCACCGAGCACACGGGCGCGGATGGCGGGCCGATTCAGGTGATCGCTTCGGCGCATGACGAGCGGCTTTAAGCTCACGGCGCGGCAGGAAGAGGCTCAGGCGATCCTTGCCGGCCCTGCCACGCATCTGATGTTGTTCGGGGGCTCGAGGAGCGGCAAGACCTTCCTGCTGACGCGCAACACAGTCATGCGGGCGGTAAAAGCACCGAAAAGCCGGCACGCAATCTTCCGGTTCCGGCTGAACCACATCAAGGCCAGCATCGTGCTGGACACC
>JAGWXN010000086.1 GCA_018969885.1 Betaproteobacteria bacterium
TCAGATCTCCTTCAGCGCTCAGCGCGCACAGTGCGCTGTTCGATCCGCTTTTCGGGCGTGGGGTTGAGCACGATACGGTCGATGTAGATGCCGGGCAGGTGAACGGCGTCGGGATCGATTTCGCCATTGGCCACGATCTGCTCCACCTCGGCGATAGTGATGCGACCGGCCATTGCAACATTGGGGTTGAAGTTGCGGGCGGTGCGCCGGAAGACCAGATTGCCGGCGCGGTCAGCCATCCAGGCTTTGACCAGCGACACATCGGGGACCAGCGCTCGCTCCATGAGGTAGGTCTTGCCGTCGAATTCGCGGGTTTCCTTGCCTTCGCCGACGATGGTACCCACCCCTGTGGGGGTGAAGAACGCGGGGATGCCCGCACCGCCTGCACGCAGTTTTTCGGCGAGCGTGCCCTGGGGCGTGAATTCGAGCTCGAGTTCGCCCGCCAGATACTGACGTTCGAATTCTTTGTTTTCGCCCACGTAGGACGCGATCATTTTGCGGATCTGGCGGGTGGCCAGCAGCAGCCCCAGACCGAAGCCGTCAACGCCGGCGTTATTGGAGATGCAGGTGAGATGACGGACGCCCGAGTCGCGCAGCGCCGCAATCAGGGCCTCCGGGATGCCGCATAGGCCAAAGCCACCCACCGCGATCATCTGGCTGTCTTTGACAACATCGGCCAGCGCAGCGCTGGCACTTGGGAAGACTTTGCTCATGGAAACCCCGCCAATTCAGTGCATGATCCGGATTATATGTCCCGCTCCAATTCCCACGCGCCCATTCAGGCCCGGTCCGACCATCATTCGCATGGCCACGATGACCGTCATCCCGGCCACGGGCGCAAGTCTTTGCCCTCCCGGGGTCTGGGCATCGCCTGCCTGATTGTGTTCGGCTTCAGCCTGCTCGAGATCGGGGTCGGGCTGGTGAGCGGCTCACTCGCGCTCGCCTCAGACGGACTGCACATGCTGACCGACGCGTTGGCGCTTGCGCTCGCCTGGGGCGCGCAGTGGATGGCGCGCCGTCCGCCCGATGCCCGACTCACCTTTGGCTACGAGCGAGTCGAGTCGCTGGCGGCGTTCGTGAACGCGCTCGCTTATCTGGTGCTGCTCGGCTGGATCGTATTCGAGGCGATCGACCGTTTCCGCTCACCTCACACCCTTGATGCGAGCCTCGCGCTCCCGGTTGCGATTGTCGGGTTGCTGGTCAATGTGGGGGTGTGGTGGGCGCTGCACCGTGACGGCGACGATCTGAACGTGCGCGGGGCGATGCTGCATGTCATGGGTGATCTGGCGGGGTCGGCCATCGCCATCACCGCGATCGTGGTCGCAGCCACCACGGGCTGGACCGCCGTGGATCCGCTGCTCACGCTGGCAATTTCGTTGCTGTTGCTCGGCTCCACAGTGAGGCTGTTGCGTGACAGCTCGCGCGTCCTGATGAACGCCGCCCCCCCGGGGCTCGATCTGGAGCGCCTGTCGGCGGCGCTCGCCACGCTCCCGGGCGTTATCGGTGTGCATGATCTACACGTCTGGAGCATCAGCAGCGGACAGCCCGCGCTCGCCGCACATTTGCAGCTGGCACCGGGGGCTGACTGGGCGGCGGTTCTGGAGCACGCTCGCTCGCGGATGGCTGCCGATTTCAGCATTCAGCATGTCACTTTGCAGCCGGAATTCGCCAAGCCGATATAATCGGGTTTGACCGGCTGCCCTTATGACCAAATTCGTCTTCGTCACCGGCGGCGTCGTCTCCTCGCTTGGCAAGGGGATCGCCGCCGCGTCCATTGCCGCGCTGCTTGAATCGCGCGGTGTTCGCGTCACCCTGCTGAAACTCGACCCCTACATCAACGTCGATCCGGGCACGATGAGCCCATTTCAGCATGGCGAGGTGTTCGTCACCGAAGACGGCGCAGAAACCGACCTCGACCTCGGCCACTACGAGCGCTTCGTGTCGGCCCGCATGCGTCGGCACAACAATTTCACTACTGGGCAGATCTACGACTCGGTGATCCGCAAGGAGCGGCGTGGCGAATACCTCGGGCGTACCGTCCAGGTCATCCCCCACATCACCAACGAAATCCAGGCTTTCATCGAGCGTGGGGCGGGGATCGGAACGGCCGATGCTGCGGAGGTCGCCATTGTTGAAATCGGCGGCACCGTAGGCGATATCGAGTCGCTGCCTTTTCTCGAGGCGGTCCGCCAGATGAGCCTCAAGCTCGGTCGCGGATCCAGCGCCTTCGTTCATCTCACGCTGGTGCCATTCATTGCCTCGGCAGGCGAGCTCAAGACCAAACCCACCCAGCATTCTGTGCAGAAGCTGCGTGAAATCGGCATTCAGGCCGACATGCTCCTCTGCCGGGCCGACCGCCCCATCCCCGATGACGAGCGGGCCAAGATCTCGCTGTTTTCGAATGTGGCACTCGAATCGGTCATTTCGGTCTGGGACGCGACCAGCATCTACAAAATTCCGCGCATGCTGTTTGAGCAGGGTGTCGACCGGCTGCTGGTCGAGCACCTGCGCCTCAATTCCCAGCCTGCCGATCTCAGCGTCTGGGACCGTCTGGTGCACTCGCTCGAGAACCCCACGCGCGAGGTGCGCATTGCCATGGTCGGCAAATACGTCGACCTCACCGAATCCTATAAATCGCTCACCGAGGCACTCATCCACGCCGGCATGCACACCTCGAGCCGAGTGCAGATCGACTACATCGATTCCGAGCGGATCGAGGCCGAAGGGGTGGGGTCGCTGCTCGCCGGATTTGATGCCATCCTGGTTCCTGGCGGCTTCGGTCGCCGCGGGGTGGAGGGCAAGATCGCCGCGATCCGCCATGCGCGTGAGTCGGGCATTCCCTACCTGGGCATCTGCCTGGGGATGCAGCTTGCCGTGATCGAATTTGCCCGCGACGTATGCGGTCTGACGGGTGCCAACAGCACCGAGTTCGACTCGGCCTGTCCGCATCCGGTGGTGGGCCTGATCACCGAATGGCAAGACCGCGAAGGACGGGTGGAGCGTCGCGATACCTCGTCCGATCTGGGCGGCACCATGCGCCTGGGGGCGCAGCGCTGTCCGGTCACCGGCGGCACGCTGGCCGCTCACATCTACGGCGAGTCGGTGAACGAACGTCATCGGCATCGCTACGAGGTCAACAACCACTATGTCGGGCAGCTTGAGTCGGCTGGCTTGAAGGTGTCTGCGCGGACGCCTTCCGAGGCCCTCACCGAAATTGTTGAACTCCCGCGTTCTGGTCCACTCGCGCATCCCTGGTTCCTGGCGGTGCAGTTCCATCCCGAATTCACGTCGACGCCGCGCGAGGGCCATCCGCTCTTCATCTCCTACGTGCGCGCGGCCATTGAGCAAGCGGACCGCACTCGCTCAGCGCGGGCCGCATGAAGCGCTGTTTGAAGCCCGGCCGCGTGCGCGCAGGGCGGCTTGGTTCATGAAGCTGTGCGGCTTTGAAGTGGGCCTTGACCGGCCCCTGTTTCTGATCGCCGGCCCCTGTGTGATCGAGTCGCGCACCATGGCGTTTGAAACTGCCGGCCGCCTGATCGAGATCACCGGCAAACTCGGCATTCCATTCATCTACAAGTCCTCGTTCGACAAGGCCAACCGCAGTTCAGGCACCTCGTTTCGGGGGCCCGGCATCGACCAAGGTCTCGCCATCCTTGCCGACCTGCGCGCGCAGCTGCAAGTCCCCGTCCTGACCGATGTTCATGACACCGGTCACGTGGCCGAGGTCGCCTCGGTGGTCGATGTTCTGCAAACGCCGGCCTTTCTTGTCCGCCAGACCGATTTCATCCGCGCGGTGGCGACGGCCGGGCGTCCGGTCAACATCAAGAAGGGTCAGTTTCTTGCGCCGGGCGACATGAAACACGTGGTGGACAAAGCCCGCGCTGCGGCGATCGAAGCCGCCGGAGGGAATGCCGCTGCAGGCGATCAGATCATGGTGTGCGAGCGGGGTGCGAGCTTCGGCTACAACAATCTCGTATCGGACATGCGTTCGCTTGCCATCATGCGAGAGACTGGGTGTCCGGTGGTGTTCGATGCCACCCACTCCGTTCAACTGCCTGGCGGTCAGGGCACGTCGTCTGGGGGGCAGCGCGAGTTTGTGCCAGTGCTGGCCCGTGCGGCGGTGGCGAGCGGCGTGTCGGGACTCTTCATGGAAACCCACCCGGATCCCGCTCGCGCGATGTCGGACGGGCCGAACGCCTGGCCCTTACCGCGGATGCATTCGCTGCTCGAAATGCTGGTTGAGATTGACCGCGTCGTGAAGCGAAATGGCTTTGCCGAGCAAACGCTTTGAACGAATCCCAGCCAGAAGGAATGCTGTCATGGCCGCCTATGTGATTACCGACATCAAGGTCAGCGATCTCGAGAAATACAAAGCCTACCAGGCCCTCACTCCAGGTGCGATCGCAGCAGCGGGGGGCGAGTTTCTGGTGCGAGGCGGGCGGACCGAGGTGCTGGAAGGCGATGTTGAGCCGGGCCGCGTGGTGGTCCTTCGCTTCGAGACCATGGACGCAGCACGTGCGTTCTATCACTCGGCTGGCTACGTGGCGGCGCGGGCGGCGCGCGCCGGTGCCACCGAGCGCTTCAATCTGTTCATTGTTGAGGGTGTTTGAATGAGTGCGATCGTTGACATCATTGGCCGCGAGATCATCGACTCGCGCGGCAATCCCACGGTCGAATGTGATGTTCTGCTTGAATCGGGGGTGATGGGGCGGGCGGCTGTGCCGTCGGGTGCCTCCACCGGTTCGCGAGAGGCGATCGAGCTGCGCGATGGCGATGCGGCGCGCTTCCTCGGCAAGGGTGTGCTGCGCGCAGTCGAGCATGTGAACACCGAGATCTGCGAGGCCCTGATTGGTCTGGACGCATCCGAGCAGGCCTGGATCGACCGCACGCTGATCGAACTCGATGGCACCGAAAACAAGGAACGGCTGGGCGCAAACGCCATGCTGGCGGTGTCGATGGCCGTGGCACGCGCGGCAGCGGAGCAATCGGGTCTTCCGCTCTATCGCTATTTTGGTGGGTCGGGCGCCATGTCGCTGCCGGTGCCGATGATGAACGTCATCAACGGCGGCGCGCACGCGAACAACAATCTCGACCTGCAGGAATTCATGATTCTGCCGGTGGGCGCACCCACGTTTCGCGAGGCGCTTCGTTACGGCGCCGAGGTGTTTCATGCGCTGAAGAAACTCCTCCACGACCGGGGACTGTCCACCGCGGTGGGTGACGAGGGTGGTTTTGCGCCCAGCGTTGAAAACCACGAAGCGGCGATCAAGCTGATCCTCGAGGCCATCGCGAAGGCGGGCTACGAGCCCGGCACCCAGATCGCCTTGGGGCTTGACTGCGCCAGTTCGGAATTCTTCCGCGATGGCCGCTACCACCTCACGGGCGAGGGCCTGATCCTGTCGGCCGGCGAATTCACCGACCTGCTCGCCACCTGGTGCGATCGTTATCCCATCATCTCGATCGAAGACGGCATGGCTGAAAACGATTGGGATGGCTGGAAGCTCCTCACCGAGCGGTTGGGTGCGCGGGTCCAGCTGGTGGGAGACGATCTCTTCGTCACCAACACCCGCATCCTGCAGCGCGGTATCGACGAAGGCGTGGCCAATTCCATTCTGATCAAGATCAACCAGATTGGAACGCTGACCGAAACCTTCGCGGCGATCGAGCTTGCCAAGCGCAATAACTACACCGCCGTTGTGTCGCACCGCTCGGGTGAAACCGAAGACACCACCATCGCTGACATTGCAGTGGCCACCAATGCGCTGCAGATCAAGACCGGTTCGATGAGTCGCACCGATCGGATGGCCAAGTACAATCAGCTTCTGCGGATCGAGGAAGACCTGGGCGAGACCGCTCACTATCCCGGTCAGTCGGCCTTCTACAATCTTCACCGCAAACGCCGCTAGCTGGTGTAAGGTTTCGGCCGTGCGCGCACTCGCTTTCCTCTTGCTGTCTCTTTTGGTGCTGATCCAGTACCCACTCTGGCTTGGTAAAGGGGGATGGTTTCGCGTTTGGGAAATCGAGACCGAACTTCAGGCTCAGCGGGTTGTCAACGATCAACGGCGCATGCGCAACGCCGCCCTCGAGGCGCAGGTGCGCGATCTCCGAACCGGCAGTGATGCGGTCGAGGAAATCGCTCGGGCAGAGCTTGGCATGCTTAAGAAGGGCGAAATCTTCGTCCAGATCAGCGAGCCCTCGCGCGGCGAGAGCGCATCGCCGGCGTTTGAAGCCGAGGTGCGGACCGCATCGTTTTCCAGGCGGCCCTGAGACGCCGCAGCACTAACGTGCCTGGCGTGCGCCGCACCGCTTCGTTGCGGCCGACATTACCGCTCGCGCCTCAGTGGCGGCTGCTCGGATAGTCACCCGTGACCGCGTCACGGAACAGCGCAGCGCAATCCACCGCATCAAACCGATAGGGCTGATTGCAGAAGTCGCAGCGCACTTCGACCGGGTCGCGCTCGGACAAAATATCCTCGACCTCGGCCACCCCCAGCATCTTCAGCATGCCCGCCACCTTGGCGCGCGAGCAACCGCACCCAAAGCGAACGGGCCGGGGGTCAAAGCCTCGCAGCGGCTCGTCCCAGAACAGGCGGTTCAGCAGCTCGGCAGGGGGAAGTTCGAGCAGTTCGGAGCGCTGCAGGGTGTCGGCCAGCGTCTCCATCCGGTTCCACGCGTCGGGGTCATTGACGGGAACATCACGTCCGCCCTCGGTAGGCAGTTGCTGTAACAGCAGGCCGCTTGCCCGGTCCGGGCCGGCGGCGAGCCAGAGCCGGGTGGGTAGCTGCTCTGAACGCTGCATGTAGTGTTCGAGCACTTCGGCCACGCTGTTGCCTTCGAACGGCACGATGCCCTGCCACGGCTGACGGTTTTCGTTCCGGATTCGGGGGTCGAGCGTGACCGCGAAACGGCCACGCCCCTGGCGGTTGACCAACTCACCCAGCGGGGCGTCCGCCGGGATCGAGGCGCCTTCGCGTTCTTTCACCGTTGCCCGCAGCTGACCGTCGGAGCGGCATTCAACCACCATGAGTGCGATCGGTCCGTCGCCGTGAATCTGCATGATGAGCGAGCCATCAAACTTGAGCGTAGCCGATAGCAATACTGCCGCGGCCGACAGTTCGCCAAGCGTGTTGAGGGCGGCACGCGGCAGGTCGTGTCGGCTCGCGATCTGGCGCCAGCAGTCATCAAGCGAAACGATCTCGCCCCGCACTGCGGTGCCGTCGAGCAGAAAACGCCGGACGAAGTCTTGGTTCAAGGGGCGGCTTCAGCTGACCCGAGTGAGGCCAGCGCGGAACATTCGGGCACGCTCGATGTAGACCCGTGCGCCGTAGCGCAGTCGTTCAAGGTCTTCATCGGTGAGCGTGCGAACGATCTTGCCCGGTGAACCCAGGACCATGCTGCGGTCCGGGATCTCCTTGCCCTCGGTGACCAGGGCGCCGGCACCGATCAGGCAATCGCGGCCGATCTTTGCGCCATTCAGCACCACCGCCTGAATGCCGATCAGAGAACCGCTCCCGATGGTGCAGCCGTGCAGCATCACCTGATGACCGACGGTGACATTGTCGGCAATGTCGAGCTGCAGCCCGGTGTCGGTATGAAGGACCGAGTTGTCCTGGACGTTGGAGCCGTGTCCGATCCGGATCAGATCGTTATCGCCACGAATGGTGACATTGAACCAGACGCTTGCCAGGGCGGCGATTTCGACCCGGCCGATCACATCAGCGGAGTCGGCCACCCAGGCATCGGGATGAATCTGCGGCGTGTGCTCGCCCAACCGGTAGATCGCCATGAAGGGGCTCCTTGGAAAGCGCGCATTCTAAGCGATGCCTGTAGCGATGCTGTCACCCGGGTGACGAGAAGCGCGGGGCCGGATCAAGGTGCCTATAATCCGTCCCCAGATGAATACCGATGTGTCATCGCGTCCCGTTCAAGCCTACCGACCGGTGGTGACCTCGCAGTCGCTTTTTTTCACGCTGCGGGGGCTTCGCCATCATGTCCGTCACTGGCACACCGGCGGGTCCACCCAGCATCATCTGGTGTTGCTCCATGGCTGGATGGATTCATCGGTGTCGTTTCAGTTCATGGTGGATCAGATGGGGCCGGGCTGGGCGATCCATGCGCCCGACTGGCGCGGGTTTGGGCGTTCTGAGCGACCTGCGGCCGACAGCTACTGGTTTCCGGACTACCTGGCCGACCTCGATCAGCTGCTCGACCACCTCGCGCCCGACGGCCGGCCGGTTGACCTGGCGGCACACAGCATGGGCGGCAACGTGGCGATGATTTATGCGGGCGTGCGTCCTGCTCGCATTCGCCGACTCATCAATCTGGAAGGCGTGGGCATGCGTGCCACGCGTCCGCGCGAAGCGCCCGGGCGTTATGCCACCTGGCTGGATCAGGTCCGAAACGGCCGCAGGCTTCGCGCCTATCCCACCCGCGAGGCCCTCGCGCAGCGGCTGTGCACCGACAATCCCCGGCTCACACTCGACAAGGCCTTGTTCATCGCTGAGACCTGGTCGCAACCACTTGCCGACGGTGGGTTCGAGGTACTTGGAGACCCGGCGCACAAACTGCCTAACCCGGTGCTCTATCGTCTGAGCGAAGCACTGGCCTGCTGGCGCCAGGTCGTGGCTCCTGTGCTCTGGGTCATGTCCGAATTCCCTTCGCGCGGAATGAGCTTTGCCCTGACGCCCGCCTATGAGCGCAGACTGGCGGCTATTCGATCGCTCGAGCGGGCGACTGTGACAGGGGCCGGCCACATGATGCATCACGATCAGCCCGCTGCCGTAGCGGCTCTTATCCGGACATTTCTCCTCAAATGAGTTTTCGACCCGACCCCTGGCGCTGCAACGCCGACCTTCACTGCCACTCCAACATGTCCGACGGCGTACTCGAGCCGGCGGCACTGGCCGAGCGCGCGGCGGACAACGGGGTGGAACTGTTTTCGCTCACCGACCACGACGAAGTGTGTGGCCAGCAGGCGGCGGCTGATGCGGCGCGCGCGCGCGGCCTCGAGTATGTCGGGGGCGTGGAGGTCTCGGTGTCCTGGGGGGGCGAAACCGTGCATGTCGTGGGCCTGCGGATCGATTGGACCGATGCCGCGCTCTGTGAAGGGCTCGCCCGAACGCGGTCGGGGCGTGATTCGCGCGCGCGCGAGATCGCCCGCCAGCTTGAAATTGCGGGCGTACCTGACGCCTGGGAGGGCGCGCTTCGCCATGTGGGTAACCCTGCGCTCATCTCGCGCACGCATTTCGCGCGACATATCGTTGAGCGAGGCATCTGCGACGACGTGGGCGAGGTGTTCCGAAAGTATCTGGTCGAAGGCAAGCCCGGTTATGTCGAGCACCGTTGGGCGCGGTTGTCAGAGGCGGTGGAGTGGATTCGCGGGGCAGGTGGCGTGGCCGTTCTTGCGCACCCGGGTCGATACCGCTTCAACGACACAGCGCTGTGGGCGCTGGTATCCGAGTTCAAGGCCGCTGGTGGTGAAGCGATTGAGGTGGTGTGCGGCAGCCACACACGGGACCAGTACCGGCGCTTTGCCAGCGTGGCGCTGGAGGCGGGCCTCGCGGCCTCCCGCGGGGCTGACTTTCACTCGCCGGACGAACGCCACACCGAGTTGGGCCGTTTACCCCTGCTTCCGGATTCGGTGGTTCCGGTGTGGCGCGATTGGCCCGAGTTCCTGGGTCGGCAGGTCGCCTGACCCAGGTCGGGTCGCGGGCGGGCGCCTGCGGTTAGGATCACGGGGTTGCGCGCGCGCTCGGTAACCCATGACCCGAATCCTTTCGATTCACCCCGATAATCCGCAACCGCGGCTCCTGCGGCAGGCGGCAGACTGTCTGCGCGAGGGAGGGGTTGTCGCCACGCCCACCGATGCCTGCCATGCCCTGGTATGGCAGATCGGCGATCGCGAGGCGCTCGAGCGTGTGCGACGGATCCGCGCGCTCGATGCCCGCCACCTGATGACACTGCTCTGTCTCGATCTGGCCCAGCTGTCGGTCTATGCCGCGATTGATACGCCGCAGTTTCGCTTCCTGAAGGAGTGGACGCCGGGTCCCTACACCTTTGTGTTGCCAGCCACGCGGGAAGTGCCTAAGCGTTTGCTCCACCCCGCTCGTCGAACCTTGGGCGTTCGGGTGCCGCAGGCGCCGCTCCTGAGGGCATTGCTCGAGACCGTGGGCGAGCCGCTTCTGGGCACGACGCTGCAACTCCCGGGCGAGGACACGCCGCTATCGGAGACCGACGATATCGAGGCGCGTCTGTCCGGTCGGGTGGATCTGGTGCTGGATGGCGGTCGCTCGGGGCTCGAGCCAACCACGGTGATCGACCTGACCGGCGATCAGCCTCTGGTGGTGCGGATCGGCTGTGGGCCGGTGGACGCGATGCTCGGCAAGGGGCGATGACGGTCCCGGCGCGCGCCACTGATAAAATCATCGGATGAATCTCAGCCTGCCGCAACTTATTGCGGTGTACGCAATCCCGGTCATTCTCGCCATCACGCTGCACGAAGCCGCTCACGCCTGGCTCGCGGCGCGCCTGGGCGATCCCACTGCGCGTCTGCAGGGCAGGGTATCTGCCAATCCGCTCCGTCATGTTGACCCCATCGGCACCCTGCTGGTGCCCGCCCTGATCCTGCTGGTGGGCAAGGCGCTGGGTGCAGGGGGGCTCCTGTTCGGCTGGGCCAAGCCGGTTCCGGTTGATGCGTCAGCATTCCGTTCGCCCCGGCGCGATCTGGGCTTGGTCGCAGCGGCAGGGCCGGGTGCCAACCTGTTGATGGCGCTTGGCTGGGCGATCCTGCTCAAACTGCTGGTGCTGGGGTCGGTGCAGGTCGAGTTTCTGGTTCTCATGGCGCAGGCCGGCATTCTCTGCAATCTCGGGCTGGCGATACTCAATCTGCTGCCCGTGCCCCCGCTTGATGGCGGCCGCATCGTGGCCAGCCTTCTTCCGCTCCGCGCGGCCATCGTCTGGTATCGACTTGAGCGCTTTGGCCTTCTGATTGTGCTGGCGCTCCTTGCCACCGGCCTGCTCGGCGCGATCATCACGCCGGCCATCGGGCTGGGCGTCGACCTGATTTCCTGGTTATTCAACTTTTCGGACTGATCATGTTTCCAGAACGTGTCGTCTCCGGCATGCGCCCTACCGGGGCGTTGCATCTCGGGCACTACCACGGCGCGCTCAAGAACTGGGTGCGTCTGCAATCCGAGTATCCCTGCCTGTTTTTTGTGGCTGACTGGCACGCCCTCACCACGCACTACGACT
>JAGWXN010000547.1 GCA_018969885.1 Betaproteobacteria bacterium
TGCTAACCGGATGTACCGGCAGCTGTTCGGCATCACCCCCACTGGGCATCAGGTCTTGCTGCGTTCAGTCAAGGAGTCGGGCGGCGCAGAAACTTTCCACTCTGCGATGGGGCGCTGGTTCGAATTGCGTGCGCGCGACATTCGCTGGGTCGATGGTCGACTGGTGCAGATGCTGGTGGCCACCGACATCACCGCGCGCCGCGAGGCCGATGAGCAGCTGCACCGCCAGGAGCTCAAGCTGCAGCACAACTCGCGTCTGGTCACCATGGGCGAAATGGCCTCCTCGCTCGCGCACGAGCTCAATCAACCGCTCACCGCAATCTCCAACTACTGCATGGGGCTCAGCGCGCGGATCCGGGCCATGACGGCGAAGGGTCATAGCGCCGACCCGGAACTGCTGCTCGAGGCGCTGCAGAAGACCTCGGCCCAGGCCGAGCGCGCGGGCGAAGTCATCCGGCGGATTCGAAACTTTGTAAAGCGCAGTGAACCTGAGCGCCGCATCTGTTCGGCCAAGGATATTGCTGCCGAGGCGGTTGGCCTGGTTCAGATCGAAGCCGCCCGACAGCGCGTGCGGATCCAGACGGAGATTGGCCGCGAGCTCCCACCCCTGAATGCCGACCCCATCCTGTTGCAGCAGGTCCTCATCAATCTGCTGAAAAATTCGATCGAGGCCATGCGAGATCTCGCGCCGGGCCATCAGCGCGTGGTGACGCTTCGCGTGGGTGCGGTCGGTGCGGCGATCGAGTTCAGCGTGAGCGACCGCGGGCCTGGTATCCGGGAAGAGTTGCAGGGGCGCCTGTTCGAACCCTTCTTCACCACCAAGACGGAAGGTATGGGAATCGGGCTGAACATCTGCCGCTCGATTGTGGAGTCACACCAGGGGCAGCTGTGGGCGGAACGGCCCGATGAAGGTGGCTCGCGGTTCCGCTTCACTGTTCCGGTCGCCGAACCCATGCGCCTGACCCAAGCGGCTTGACCTCGAGGAGTACACCATGAACACAAACAGCGTGGCCGATTGCCGGCCCTCTGACGGCCCCGCCGCCCTTCCGGGGCTGGTCCATGTCGTTGACGATGACGAGGCGGTGCGCGATTCCATGCGCTGGCTACTCGAGGCAAACGGCTTCGAAGTGCGCTGTTTTGAGAGCGCCGAGGCGTTTCTGGCTGCTAACGCCCTGCGGGAACCGGTGGGGTGCCTGGTGCTTGATGTGCGGATGCCAGGGCTCTCGGGGCTTGCGCTGCAGGATGAAATGCTGCGCCGAGGCTCCACCATGCCCGTTATTTTTGTGACCGGCCACGGCGACGTGCCCATGGCCGTGGACACCATGAAAAAGGGTGCGGCCGACTTTCTGCAAAAACCGTTCAGCGACGAGCGCCTTTGTGCACTGGTGCGCGAATGCCTGGCGCGGGCCGCCGACGCGTACCGAGTCGCACTTGATGCGAAGGAACTGGAAGAGCGCATGGAACGCCTGACCGCCCGCGAGCGGCAGGTCCTCGAACGGGTGGTCGCGGGGCGACTCAACAAGCAGATTGCCGATGATCTCGGGATCAGCATCAAGACGGTCGAGGCGCATCGCTCGAACATCATGGAGAAGCTGCTTGCACGGTCCATGGCCGAGCTGATGCGAATCGCCATCCGCGCACGGGTGGGGGTTGCAGCCGCCGATCACTGACCCAACCAACTCCTGCTATACTTCAAGGCTTGCGCCCGTAGCTCAGTTGGATAGAGTACCTGGCTACGAACCAGGGGGTCGTGGGTTCGAATCCTGCCGGGCGCGCCAC